>JAKLDV010000059.1 GCA_022703335.1 Elusimicrobiota bacterium | reverse complement strand
TTTTGGGGGTGGTGCCGCGAGATCCGCCGCCGCTCGTTCGACGTCTATGTGGACCTTCATGATACCCTGCGTTCCCGGCTGTGGGGGATTTTTTCCGGTGTCCCCGTCCGTGTCCGCTACGATAAGCGCGCCTGGCCCCGGCGGTTGTTGGTGTGGTTCAAGAAGAAGGGGCCCCGCCCGGACGGCCGGGTCTGCGACTGGTACCTGGAAAGTCTGGGCAAAATGGATGTCCCCGTTCGGAGCCGCCGTCCGGAACTCCGCTTTTCGGAAAGGGAGGGGCTGGGCGCCGCGTGGAAGGAGCGGCTGGGCGACGGTCCGATCATCGGCATCGCGCCGGGGGCCCGACACGCGACCAAGCGTTGGCTGCCGGAACGTTTTGCCGCCGCCGCGGATGAGCTGGCGGAAAAGTGGCCGATGTTGACCGGGGAATCCCAGACGCCCCGGGTCTTGATCCTGGGCGGGGCGGACGAGCGCGAGGCGGCGGAGAAGGTCCTGGCCCGGTTGCGCGCGCCGGCGCTCGACACGACGGGCCGGACGACGGTGGGAGAACTGCTCGGGCTGGTGCGCCGGTGCGCGCTGGTGTTGTCCAACGATTCCGGCGTGATGCACGCCGCCTACGCGCAGCACGTTCCGGTGGTGGCGGTTTTCGGCCCCACCGTTCGGGAATTCGGTTTCTTTCCGGAACCGGATTGTTCCGAGGTGCTGGAGCGGGGGGGGCTTTACTGCCGGCCGTGCTCCCTGCACGGCGGCGAGGGATGCCCCGAAGGCCATTTTTCCTGCATGAGGGACCTCCGCGCGGAGGACGCGGTCGCGGCCGCGAAACGGTTGTTGCAGCGGACGCGGCGGACGTCGGCGACATGAATATCCTGCACGTTTTAGACGAACCGTGGGATTCCGCCCTCACCGACTATGCGCTCACCCTCGGCTCGGCCCTGAAAGTGCGCGGCCACAACGTCCATTTCGCCTGCCGCGCCGGCAGCTACGCTCTGCGTGAGGCGGAAAAAAGAGGATTTTCCCGCGCGATCCTCGGCTCTTTTTTGGATTTCAGGAGACTGCTCCGTCGACGGGACATCGAGCTCGTGAACGCGCACACGGGGAACGGCCATGCGTGGGCGTGGTGGGGTGCTTTGGGACGGGCGATGGCCCTGGTCCGCACGCGCGGCGATGCCCGTCCCTTGAAGAAAAATCCGGCGCATTCGCTTATCTATCGCCGGACCGACGCCGTCATCGGGGCCTCTCAGTGCATTTCCGCCCAATACCGTTCGCTCTTCGGCGGGCTCGCCGACCGTCTTTGGACCGTCTATCCCGGTCTGGATATTCCGGAGGGGACGGAAGAGCCGGACGGCCCCTTGCGCATCGCCCTGGTGGGGCGGCTCGATCCGGTCAAGGGACAGATGCATTTCCTTGAGGCGGTTCAACAGTTGCGGCCGCAACTGAGGGACGAGACTTTTTTGATCGTGGGTGAGGAGAAGAACACGCCGCTGGAAGAGCTGAAGAGGTTGGCGGAACATTACCATGTTTCCCGATGGGTCTCTTTCGCGGGGAGACAGACGGATATCCGGTCGTTCATGAAAACCTGCCACGTCGGCGTCATCGCGTCGGTGGGGAGCGAGTCTCTCTCGCGGGTGTGCCTGGAATGGATGTCCGTCGGGCGGCCCGTCGTCGCCACCGCGGTGGGCTGTCTGCCGGAACTGGTTTCCACGGGAGAGAACGGTTTTCTCGTTCCGCCCGGCAGCCCGCAGGCCATGGCGAGCTGTTTTCTGACGTTGATCCGGCAGAAGGGGTTCCGGCAGGATCTGGGCCGTCGGGCGCACGCCGAGGCCAAGAGCCGTTTCGGCCTGGACCGCTTTGCCGCGGAAACGGAAAAGGTCTACGAGGCCGCCCGGCGGCATCGGTGGCCGGTGAAGGGGAAGAACTGACGATGGAGCGCCCGCGGGTCCTGCATTTGAATACCGAACGCACCTGGCGGGGAGGGGAACGGCAGCTCTTTTTTCTGGCGAAGGAACTTCAACGCCGCGGCTATGAACAGCGGGTGGCCTGCCGGCCGGGGTTCCCGCTGGAACGTTTTTGCCGTCAGGCCGGTTTGTCCGTGGTGCCGGTTTCGCCGTGGGGGGAGTTCGACCTGTGGGCGGCGGGGCGGCTGCGGAGAGCGATGAGGGACGAGAAAATAGACATTCTCCACGCGCACACGGGACACGCCGTGGGATTGGGAGCGCTGGCTCTGCGGCGCGGCGGCCCGTCTTTTATCGCCACCCGCCGGGTGGATTTTCCGTTGAAAAAGAATTTCCTCAGTCGCTGGAAGTATCGCCGGGTGGACCGCCTGGTGGCGATTTCCGGCAAGGTGAGGGACGTTTTGACGGAAGGCGGGATGGACCCGGCCCGGATCCCGGTCGTCCACAGCGGGATCGAGGGGGCGGATTATCCGTCGGCCGGCGATAAGGCGCGACTCCGGAAGGAAAAGGGACTTCCGGTGGAAGGGATTTTCGTCACCCAGGTGGCGGCGTTGGTCCCGCACAAGGACCACGCCACGTTGCTGGCCGCCGCCCGCCGTGTCTGCGACAAACTGCCGTCCCTCCGGTTTTTTCTTCTGGGCGACGGGGAACTCCGGTCCGGACTTGAACGGAAAACGAGGGAACTGGGTCTCTCGGACAACGTGGTGTTTTTAGGACATCGAATGGATGCGCTCGACTATATCGCCCTTGCCGACGCGTTCGTGTTGAGTTCCGTGGAGGAGGGCCTCGGCACGTCGTTGCTGGACGCGCTGTTCATCGGTGTGCCGGTGGTGGCGACCCGGGCCGGGGGCATCCCCGAAATCTTCGGTTCGCCGTCGGCCCCGGAGCTGGTGCCCGCCCGGGCGCCGGACGAGTTGGCCGATCAGCTTGTGAGAGTTTTGAGCGACAGGGCCTATGCCGAACAACGGGTCACGCGCGGCCGGGAGATCGTGAAAAAATTCTCCGTTTCCGCTATGGCCGACGCTTATGAGAAAATGTATAAAGAACTTTCACGAAGGAAATACGGAATAACGTGAGGGACGGTTTATGCCGCGTTTGAGCGTCATCCTCATCACCCATAACGAAGAAAAGGATCTTCCCCGATGCCTGGACAGCCTGAAGGGCGTGGCGGACGAGATCGTCGTCGTGGACAGCCACTCCGCCGACCGGACGCGGGACATCGCCCGTAAATACACCGACAAGGTGTTCGAAAGGGATTTCGCCGGGTACGGCCCGCAAAAGCAATTCGCTCTGGAACAGGCGTCGGGCGAATGGATACTCAACCTGGATGCGGACGAATGCCTGACGCCCGGACTGGCCATGGAAATCCGCACGTATTTTCAGAAAGGGGACCCCGTCCCCAACGGTTTTTGGATCCCCTACGAGAATTATTTCCTGGGCCGCCGGTTGCGGTTCGGCGGCTCGTTTCGCGAACATCACCTGAGGCTTTTCCGGAAATCGCAGGGACATTACGCCGGCCGGGTGATCCATGAGGGCATCGCCGTGAGTCCGCCCCTCGGCTATTTGAACGGAAGGATCCGGCATGAGAGTTATCGGGGGTTCACCGAATATCTGGAAAAATGCAACGAGTATACCCGGCTCATCGCCGGACAGAAATTCGCCCAGGGGCGCCGGTTCGCCGCCTGGCACCACCTCCGCCTGCCCTGGGAATTTTTCGTCCGTTATGTGGTGAAGCTGGGCTTTTTGGACGGACAGGCCGGGTTCGTCTACGCGGTGTTGAGCGCGTATTACGCCTGGTTGAAACACGTGCGGCTGCTGGATTACGAGAGGGGGGAGGGGATATGATCCCCGCCGGTTTTTGGTGGGGCGCGGCGGCGCTCTCCGCCCTCGGCGTTTCGGCGCGTTGGAATTGGTGGCGGCCGGCGGCCGAAGGTCTTCCCGTGCTGATGTACCACAAAGTCGGGGACCCGCCGCCGGGATCCCGGCTGAAGAAATTGTGGGTGTCCGTGGCGAAGTTCCGCCGGCAGATGGAATATCTGAAAACGCACGGCTATCAGCCGGCGACGTTCGCCGAATTGGCCGAGGATCCCGCCCGTTTTTCCCGGCCCGTCGTCCTCTCGTTCGACGACGGTTACTTGAACAATTATCAGAACGCCTTTCCCCTCCTGAGGGAATTCGGTTTCCGCGCGGTCGTTTTTCTCGTCGTCGACGCCATCGGCAAAGACAATTTTTGGCACGATCCCCGCAACGAGGTGCGCATTCCCATGCTTTCGCGGGAGCAGATACTCGAGATGCAGGCGGCCGGTGTGGAGTTCGGGTCTCATACGTTCAGCCACCCGCGCCTTTCGCGGTTGGACGACGCGGCGGCCCGCCGGGAAATCATCGAGAGCCGGCGGGCGTTGGAGGTCCTTTTGGGCCGCGCGCCGGTGCCCTTCGCTTATCCCTACGGCGACGGGCAGGACGAGCCCCGTCTCTGGAAGATCGTGGAAGAGGCCGGCTACCGCTGGGCCTGCGCCATCCATCAGGGCAAGGCGCGGCCGGAAAAGAACCCCTATTCGCTCCGCCGTATTTTTGTCCGGGGAGACGACGGCCTTTGGGATTTCCATCTGAATCTGACCCGGGGCCGCGCCCGGTTCTGACCCCGCCCGGCGTCTCATGAAAATCCTCGTCATCCAACTTCGCCGCATCGGCGATGTCATCGTCACTCTTCCCGTGGTCTCCGCCCTGCGGGCGCAGTTCCCGCAGGCCCGGATCGATTTCCTCGTCGAGCCCGCGGCCGCCCCGGTCGTGAGGGGATTCCCGGGAGTGGACGACGCCCTGGTCTTCGAGAAACGGCATTTTTGGAGGTGGGCGTGGGACATCCGCCGCCGGGGCTACGATTGGGTGCTGGATTTCATGAACAACCCCCGGACGGCGCAAATCGCCCTGCTCAGCGGGGCCCCGGTTCGGGCGGGTTTCGAGGCGCCGCTCTGGGGCCGGGTGTATACGCATCGTCTCCCGCGCCCGTCCGTTCCTCAATACGCCGTCCAAAGCAAGTTCGATCTCCTGCGGGCCCTGGGACTGACCCCGTCCGTCCCGGCGCTGCCGGAGATCCGCGTCACGGAGGAGGACTTCTCTCCCGTCGGAGGCTGGTGGAAAGAAAAATCCATGGACGCCTATGCGGAAAGGGTCGCCGTCATGCCGGCCCACCGCCGGCCCATCCGCCGCTGGCCGGCCCATAAGTTCTCGGAGTTGATCCGGTTGCTGAACGGGAAAAAAGACCGGGCGGTGATCTTGTTCGGGGGGCCGGGGGAGGAGGGATATATCGCCGGCCTGCGCGCCCCCTTCTCGGAACGGGTGTTCGCGGCGCCGGTGGCCGGTCTGCGCCAGGCGGCGGCGCTCCTTTCCCGGTGCCATGTGGCGGTCACCAACTGCAGCGGGTTGATGCATCTGGCCGTGGCGGTGGGAACGCCGACCTTGACGGTCTATGGCCCCACTTGGCCGGAATCCTGGAACCCCCGGGTCCGGCCCCATCGATACGTGCAGACCAGCGGTCTCCGGTGCATCGGATGCAACCGCGATGAGTGTCCCTATGCGCATGAGTGCCTCGAATGGATCTCGGCGGAACGGGTCTGCGGGGAGACGGAATCCATGCTGAAGGAACGCCGCGCCGTTCCGGCGGGCGGTCGGTGATGAACGTCGCTGCGTGGCCGTTCCGCGGCGGGGCGGCGTGGCGGGGCGTCTTTTTCCTTCCGTCCCTTTTGTATGGAGCGGCGGTGCGTTTGCGTTCGTCGGCTTACGCGGCCGGTTTTCTGGAAACCGTCCGGGCGGGCGTCCCGGTCTTTTGCGTCGGCAACATGACGACGGGCGGCACCGGGAAGACCCCGGGCGTCATCTGGCTGGCGTCTTTCCTCCGCCAAAAGGGCCGCCGACCCGCCGTGCTCAGCCGCGGCTATGGCCGACGCTCTTCCGGACTTTCGGTCGTCAGCGACGGTAAAAACACGGTGAGGGACGCCGCCCTCGCCGGCGACGAACCGCTGTTGATCGCCGAACGGCTGCCGGGGGTGCCCGTGGTCGTCGGGGCGGACCGGGCCCGCGCGGCCCGCGCCGCGGTGGCGGACCATTCGGCGGATTGTCTTGTGATGGACGACGGTTTTCAACATCTCCGGCTCCATCGGGACCGGAATCTGTTGTGCGTGGACGCTCTTTCGGACCCGGCGGTTTTTTCACGCCCGTTCGGCGCCCTCCTGCCGGCGGGACCGTTGCGCGAACCCCCCTCCGGCCTGCGCCGGGCGGACCTGGTCTTTTTGACGAAAGCCAACCTGTCTTCGGCCGATCAAATCGAACGCTGGCGTTCTTTCTTTCGGCGGCAAGCGCCCGACGTCCCCGTGGTGCCGGTCCGCTACGAACTTTCGTTTTACCGGCGGCCTTCGGGAGAACTTGTCGCCGGCGATGACATCCAAGGGCGGGCCGTCCTGGCGTTCACCGGACTGGCCCGGCCGGAATCGTTCGAGGCCGCGTTGCGGCGGTCCTCCGCCGACGTGTTTTGCGCCCGTTTCCCCGATCACCACTTCTTCACGGCCGCCGAAAGGGAAGGTGTCCTTCAACGGGCCGAACGGGAAAACCGTCGCATCATCACCACGGAAAAGGACGCCCAGCGCCTGCCGCCGGATTTCCCTTGCCTCGTGGCGAAACTGGACTGGCGGCCCGACCCGGCGGATTTGGAACGGAAAGGAGCGGATTTCGAATGGACGCGCGTCATCGTCTCGGCTATTTCCTAGAGTACCTTCTGGTCCGGATCATCCATGGAACGTTGTCGGCCTTGCCCCGCCCGGCCGGAAGCGTGTTGGGAAGGGTTCTCGGCCGGCTCATCGGCGGCCTCTTTCCGTCCCGTACCCGGTTGGCCGTTTCAAATATGACCCAGGCCTTCCCGGACGCCTCACCGGTCCAGATCCGTCGATGGGCCGCGGAGGGCTGGGAAAGTCTCGGGCAGGCCGCCTGGGAGTTCGCCCGTTTCGGGGCCTCGGAAAAAAAATATCTGGAATTCGTCAAGCTGGAGGGGGTTGAACACATCCGGACGTCCTACCGGAAAGGCAAAGGGGCGATCCTCTTTACCGCGCATTACACCAATTGGGAGTTGACCTCCGGCATGGTGGCCCTCTCCGGCTGTCCCGTGGGCGTCATCGCCCGGCGGATGAAGAATCCCTACGTGAACGATTTCCTGACCCGTCTCCGTTCCCGGCTGCAGGTGAGGGTCTTCATGCACAAACAGGCCGTTCAGGAATCCATCCGCTGGTTGAAGAAGGGGAACCTGTTGGGGGTGCTCTTCGACCAGCGCATCACCGACGGCGGCGTCTCCGTTCCTTTTTTCGGCCGCCCGGCGCATACCACCACCCTGCCGGCGCTCCTGGCCCTGCGGTTGGGATGTCCGCTCCATCCGGTCCACTGTTGGCGGGAGGACGACCGCTTGCGCATCCACATCGGCCCGCCCGTGGATGTGAGCGGACTGCGGCCCGTGGAGGAGGACATCCGGCGTTTGACCGAACGCCTGAACGGCGTGGTGGAAGAATGGGTCCGCCGCCGTCCTCCCATGTGGCTCTGGATACATAACCGCTGGAAATAACCCGCTTGATGCCACGCATCGGGATCGCTCTCCGAAATTTCTCGTTACTCACCGGCGTGAGCCGGTGCGTGGCGGAACTGGCCCGCCGCCTGCCGGAACAGGGCTATGAACCGTTCCTCTTGACGCGGCGTCTGCCGAAAGAATCCGTCGGGGATCTGGCGGTCGAGACCGTCCCCTGGCTGCCCCTGTCGTCTTGGTTCCGTGCCGCTTCTTTCGACTGGTTCGCGCGCCGCCGTCTCGCCGCCCGCGGGGTCTCTCTGGTGCACGGGCACGGCGATCTGACCCGGCAGGACGTTCTCTCCGTCCACAACTGCGATGCCGCCGCGGCGCATTACGTGCCGGACGGCCGCCGTCCGGCGGCGGGTGTGGAATACGTCCGGAAAAGACAGTTCACCGACGAGGGCAGTCGCGTCATCGTCGCCAACTCCGACATGGTCCGCCGGGACCTGTCGGAATTCTACGGCGTCCGGCCGGAAAAAATCCGGCGCGTCTATCTGGGCGTGGACCTGCAACGGTTTCATCCCGATTTGCGCGTCTCGGCGCGGGCGGGGCTGCTGAAGCGGGCGCGCTGGCCGGAGGAGACCGCCGTCGTCGTGTCGGTGATGTCGGGCGATCCCGCGAAAAGGAATTTCGGGCTGCTCTCCCGGGCGGTGTCCCTCTTGGCCGAACGGCGGCCGGCGGCCTTGTGCGTGGTGGGGAACGCCGACTGGAAGACGGACGATTCGGCGCGCCGCCTCCATGAAAAAGGCCGGCTGCTGGCCGTCCCGGCGACCTTGAGGGTTCAGGATTATTTCGCCGCCGCGGACGTTTTCATGCTGCCTGCTTTTTATGAGGAGTTCGGCCTGACCGTTTTGGAGGCATTGGCGAGCGGCTGTCCCTGCGCGGTGAGCCGCCGGTGCGGGGCGGCGGAGCTGATTTCGCACGGGGAGAACGGGTTCGTGTTCGATGACGTTCGGAACCCGGAGGAGGCGGTCCATGCTCTGGAAGAGGCGCTCTCGCCGAAGAGGGAGAGGGTCCTCTGCCGTCGTTCCGTGGAGAGATATTCCTGGGACAACCATGCGCGGGAGATCGTCGAGCTCTATCGAGGCCTCCTGTGAGATGGAGCGGCCCTCTTATTTATAATAGAATGTCGTCGGGCCGGCGGGCCGGGAATGGCCGCCTCCGAAAAATTTCGAAAATGGGTTTAAGGAGGATGTGAAAATGGGACGTTGGCGCGTGTTTATGGGATTTTTGGCCGGAGCCGTGTACGTTTATTTTTCCCACGTGGCGTCTTGGCAGCGGATGGCGGCCGGCTTGACGGTCGCGCTCCTGGGGCTTTTGCTCCGGGCGTGGGCCGCCGGCTATCTGGAAAAGGGAAAACGGCTGGCGCAGGACGGTCCGTATTCTTATTGGCGGCACCCGCTTTACGCGGGCAGTTTCTTCATGGCGGCGGGGTTTTGCCTGGCCGGGACCGGTTCCGGCCGGACATGGCACGGTTTCCTCTTGTGGCTGGTTTTCTTCGCGTTGTTTTTTGTCGTCTATCCGCGGCGCATCCGCGAAGAGGAGGCTTCCCTCGAAAAATATTTCGGCGACGCCTGGCGCGCCTACGTCAAAAGGACCATGCGGTTTTTGCCCCGGCTCATCCCGTTGAAAAGGGAAAACCCGGATGGTTTTCTTTTGGGGCGTTATCGGAAAAATGGGGAATACAACGCGGCTCTGGGATATCTCGCCGGGGCGGGACTCCTCCTTTTGAAATTGAAACTTGGGTTTTAGGGGGGCTCCCCACGACGTGAAAAATCGATCCGCCCGTCTTCGGTCCCGCGTTCGGCGAATCGCCGCCGCGTGGTCGGTCGTCGCGCTGCTCGTCCCGGCCATGAGGGCCAGGGCTTCCGGCGATTTCGTGTGGCGGCAGGAATCCAACAACGTGTTCGGGGCGGGGGAGACCTTATTGTATGTCGTGAAATACGGATTGATCCCGGCCGGGTTCGCGACGCTCGAGGTGCGGTCGGTGGACACCGTCGACGGTCGTCCGGCCTATTACATCATGTCCCGGGCGCGCACCAACAAGGCGATGGACCTTGTGTTCAAGGTGCGTGACAAGAACGAGTCCTGGATGGACGTCCAGAGCCTGTGTTCGCTGATGGCTTCGCAACAGATCCGGGAAGGACTTTACAAACGCACCACCATCACGGCCTACAACCATCCCCGGGGCCGCTTCACCTACGTCAAGCGGCGGAAGGGAAAGGAAACGATCACCGAGGGCGGCATCCCGGCGTTTGTGCAGGACGTCCTGTCGAGCCTGTATTACATCCGCACGAGGAACCTGGAGGTCGGAAAAAAATACAGTTTCGACGCCAATTCCGGCGGAAAGACGTGGCCTTTGACGGTGAACGTGCAGGAGATCGAAAAGGTGCGGGTGGCGGCCGGGAAATTTAACTGTTTCCATTTGGAGCCGATCCTCGCCGGTGAAGGCATTTTCCAGCAGGAGGGGCGGCTGGAGGTCTGGGTGACGGCGGACGAGCGGAAAATGCCGGTGCTCCTGCGGTCCCGCGTCATGATCGGCGCGTTCGACGCCGAACTCGTGGAATTTTCAACGACAGGCGGTTCGAACATCATCAAGGAGAAGGGGCTGGACGAGGTCGAACAGGAAGAGGAGCCGGCCGCCGCGCCGATCCCGAAAAATTGACGCATCCCCGCCGGGAACCGTCGCTGTTTCGCCGTCGGCACGTTTGCTTGAAAAGGTTTTTCGATCACAGGAATTCCCACCCATGAAAATATTTTTAGTGGACCCGCCTTTTGAAATTCAGGATTCCGCCTCCGGTAACCCCAGCTTGAAATGGGTGTTGAACGTCGTCCCGTCTATGGGGCTGGGATATCTTGCCGCGGTGGCGGAGCGGGCCGGCCATGAGGTGCGGGTCGTTGATGGCACGCTCGGCCTTTCGGATCGGGAGCTGGACCGGCTCGTTTCCGATTTTTCGCCGGACGTTGTCGGGTTCACCTCCACGACCCCCGCTTTCCGGGGGGCTCGGCGGCTGGCAAAACGGGTTCGGGAGCTCTTTCCGGGCCGGTTGATCGTCCTGGGCGGAGCGCACGTGAGCGCTCTTCCGGAAGAGGCGCTTGCGTCCGGTTGTTTCGATGTCGGCGTCGTGGGGGAAGGGGAGCATACCTTCAGCGAACTCCTTGAATCCTACGGGCGGGATCGGGACTTTGACCGACGGAAAATACGCGGCATTGTCTACCGGGAGGACGGCGTTGTAAAAAGGACGTCGCCCCGCCCGTTGATGGACGACCTCGACGATTTGCCGTTCCCGGCGCGGCATCTTTTTCCGCCGCTGTCGAAATATTCGCCGACCCCGGCGTCCTATCGCCGGTTGCCGGTGGGGATCGTGATGACGAGTCGGGGATGCCCCTCCCGGTGCGCTTTCTGCGACCGGTCGGTGTTCGGGGAAACTTATCGTCGCCGGAGCCCTGAAAACGTCGTGGCGGAGGTGGAGGCGCTTCTTCGCGATTTCGGCGCCCGGGAAATCCGTTTTTTTGACGACACGTTCACGTTGAGCCCTCACTGGATCCGCCGCTTCATTTCGCTTCTGAAAGAACGCCGGCTGCAGTTCCCATGGACCTGTTTGAGCAAAGTCAGAGGCGTCTCCCGGGAACTGTTCGAGGGAATGAAGGAGGGCGGTTGCTGGCAGGTTCTGTTCGGCTTGGAAAGCGGGGATCCGGAAATGCTGCGTCTCCTGGGGAAGGGGAATACCGTCGAGGACAATGGGGCGGCGGTTCGGGCGGCGCACGAGGCCGGGCTCAGCGTGCGGGGGGACTTCGTGATCGGAGCCCCCGGGGACAGTTTGGAAAAGATGGAGCGGACGTTCCGCCACGCGGTCGATTTGAAACTGGAGTATGCCCATTTCAATAAGTTCGTCCCGTATCCAGGGACGGAGCTTTTTCGGCAGATGCGGGCGGCCGGGAAACCGGTTGATTTCGACGCGGGGAGCAGCAGTATCTTGGATCACGACGCCATCTTTCATGTGCCGGCCGGTTTGGATCGGGAATCGTATCGGAAATGGCTCAACGGGGTTTACGGGAGGTATTACCTGCGACCCTCCTATTTGTTTCGGAGGGCGGTGGCCCTTCGAAGTTGGGATGAGTTTCTCGGTCAGGTCCGTGGCGGCGTTTCAATTCTTGGGCTGGGAGTTTCGCGTAAGATGAGGTCCGCTTCGCTGGGGAATCGATGACGCGCATGATGAAGTGGGGGGAGGTCGTTTTTTTGCTCGGCACGCTTCTCGTGTTTTTCGCCGTGGCCGGACGTTCCCTTCATCTCCCGGGGCTCTATTACGACGAGGTTTATAATTCGAGACATGCCATGGAATTCGTTTCCGGGCTCCCATTGACTACCCCGTGGTCCGTCAATTTCCGGGGAATGGATTGGCCGCTCGCCTCGCAACAGCCGTACGACATCAATACCGTGGATGTCTATGCCGGGATCCTCGCGATGAAGATTTTTGGCGTGAGCGTGGCCGGTATTCGGACGGCCGGGGTGTTGACGGCGGGCCTCCTGCTGGTCCTTTTCTACGCGTTGTGGCGCGTCTGGTTCTCCAAAACCATCGCCGTTGTTTCCGTCATTTTGGCGGCCATGAGTCCGACAATTTTAATATTGAGCCGTTTCGCGTTCTATGAGGATTTGTTCTTCAGCCTCATCTTCGCGCATCTGAGCCTGTTGTGCGCGTCGCTGTGGTATAAAAAGGACGACCTGCGAATGTTTTATGCGGCCTGCTTCTTTTGCGCATTCGAACTGAATGTCTCGATGCGGGGGCTGGCCTACGTGGCGTCTTTTCCGGCGGCTTTTTTTCTTTTTGTGCCGAAAGCCCGCCGACCGAGGTTTTCCAAAATCCTCATCGGTCTGGGAGTCGGCGTTCTGGCGGCCCTCATCCCCCTCGCGCTCAATGCGGCGGCCGGGGGAACGTCCGCCGCTTTTTTGCTGGGGAGTTTGTTCTCTCCGACCATGGACGGTGTCAACAATTGCTCCGTCTTGAGCAACCTCGCGGTTCGGGGCGTGCAATTTTCTGAAATGCTGCGGGGTGTCGGGCCGACGGAATCCATCGGGGGGACGGCCGTGCCCAATCCGGTCATCCTGCCGGTTTTCCTGGCGGCCGCGGCGGCGTGTCTGCTGGACCTCTTTTCGAAGAGGAGTCCGCCGAGGCCGATCCTGAAACTGGTTCTTTTTTTGCCGGCGGGGATGCTGTTCCTCACCGGTTTCACCCCGTCCAACCTGGGGCCCATCCATCTTATGGCGGTTTGGCCGTATCCGGCCTTGATCCTGGGGATCGTTTTGGGGTCGCTGATGAGCGGGGAGTGGACGGCGGGTCGGCCCGAACGATGGCGGCGGATGGGGAAGATCGGGGCGGCGGCGGTGTTCGCGGCGCTCCTGGCGTTCGAGGGGCGCGTGATCGGCGATTATTTCCGGACGTTGTCGAAGACGGGCGGCGACGGGTATTGGTCGGACAGCGTCTATGAGCTGGCCCGTTATCTGGACGCCGAAAAAATAAATCAACCCATCTGCTTGACTTGGGGGATCGGCATGAACGTTTATTTTTTGACGGAGGGGCGGGTCCATCCGATCGAAGGGCATCGGTGTCGCTTGGGGGGGAATCTGACCCTGCGTGATCGTTATGTGAGATGGGTTAAAGAGCCGGGCCATCATTTTGTCTCCATAACGCCGGATTTCGAGAGCCAAGGAGTCACGTATGGGTACTATAAATTGTTCGATGATGTCTTGGCGGGACTGGGGAAGCGCAAGGTGGTCGTGAAGACCATCAAGACCCGCCGGGGGCAGGATTGGTTTTTTGTCTGTCGGGTGGAAGACGGGAAGGATGCCGATGGACGGAAATAGCCGGAGGGGCGGTCTGCCGCGCATGACGGGGCCGGTCGTGTTGGGAGGCGTGCTGCTTCTTTTCCTGGCGCTGGCCAGCCGGATGCCTTCTCTGCCGGGCCCGCATTACGATGAGCTCTACAACGTGTCGCAGGCTACGGAATTTGTCCTGGGGCTTCCGCTGACCACGCCTTGGTCCGTGTCGTTCGGGGGACGGGACTGGCCGATCGCCATGCGGCAACCCTATGACATCAACACGTTCATTATTTACGTCGGGATCGGGGCGCTGAAGGTTTTCGGGGTCAAGGTGGCGGGTTTGCGGATCACGGGGGTGTTGACGGCGGCGCTCCTGCTGTTCCTCTTCTATAAGTTGTGGCGTCTTTGGTTTTCCGAGCCGGTGGCCCTCGTCTCCGTGGTTTTGGCCGCCGCCAGCCCCGCCGTTTTGATTTGGGGCCGAACGGCTTTTTTTACGGATCTTTTTTTCAGTCTTGTCTTCGCGCATCTGAGCCTGTTGTGCGCGTCGCTGTGGTATAAAAAGGGCGACGTGAGGATGTTCTATGCGGCCTGTTTCCTCTGCGCGTTCGAACTGAACATTTCCGTGCGCGGATTGGCCCATGTGGTGGCTTATCCCGTGGCCTTCTTCCTCCTGGTCCCCCGGTCCCGTTGGCCCCGATGGGGCCAGATCCTGCGCGGCGCGGGGGCCGGCGTTCTGGCGGCCGTCGTCCCGCTCGGTCTCAACGCCGCGGCGGGCTGGCCTTCCGCCGTTTCGTTGCTGGGGGGGCTGTCTTCTCCGACGGTGGGAGGGGTCGACAATTGGAACATTTTGAACAACGTGGCGATCCGGTGCGGGCAATTTTCGGCGGTGCTGCGGGGTGTTTGGCCGACGGAATCCATCGGGGGGACGGCCGTGCCCAATCCGGTCATCCTG
>JAKLDV010000058.1 GCA_022703335.1 Elusimicrobiota bacterium | reverse complement strand
CCCGGGAGACGATCTACACCACCCTCTGCCGCATCCGGGAGGACATGGCCCTGGAATGTCACATCGATACCGACGAGGCCAACGCGGCCGGGGTGAAGAACGGCGATTCCGCGGTGATGCTGTAGGGCCGCGGGGTCGCGTCACTTTTTTCAAGCGGTTGAAGGGAACGATATCGTCGGAAACGCCGACCGCCCCTCGCGGGCGGAACGAAGTTTTCCGGAAAACGAAACAAGGAGGACATAAATGGAAGCACTTGGCATGATTGAAACGCGCGGCTTGGTGTCGCTGGTGGAAGCGGCGGACGCCGCGGTGAAGGCCGCCAACGTGAAGCTGGTGGGTTGGGAGAAGATCGGCAGCGGTTTGGTGACGGTGTTGTTCCGCGGCGAAGTGGCGGCGTGCCGTTCCGCCTGCGACGCCGGCGCCGCCTCGGCCCAGAAGGTGGGCGAACTGGTGGCGGTGCACGTCATCCCGCAGCCTCATTTCGACCTGGAAGGCAAGCTGCCGATTTCTCTTCCGGAGACGCTGGGCCGGGGACGGAAATAACACGACCGACGACGCCCCGTTTTTTGACCGGGGCGGAATGAGGGCACACGCATGATATTCGCTCGAGTGATCGGGACGGTGGTCTGCACGCGCAAAGACGAGAAACTCGTCGGCACCAAGCTTCTCCTCGTTCAGCCCGTGGATCTGAAAGGGCAGGCGAAAGGGAACCCGCTGGTGTCCATCGACGCGGTGGGCGCCGGCGAAGGGGAAGTGGTCCTCGTGGTCCAGGGTTCCAGCGCCCGCCAGACGCGCATGACCGAGGGCAACCCCGTGGACTGCACCATCTTCGCCGTGGTGGATTCCGTCGAGCAGGCCGGCAAGGTCCTGTTCCGGAAAGCCACCGACTTCGCCGAAGCCTGACGTCATCCAACAACTTGCTGCCGAACGACCCCCTTTGACCGGGGCGGCCGTCCGCTTTTTTTGGAGGTTCTATGGAGTTTAAAGAACAGGAAATCCAATCGTTGGTGCAGGAGATATTGAAACGCCTGGAGACGGGGTCCGTCCGTCCCGGCGCCGGTCCGTCGGCGCCCTCGGCCCCGGCGGCGGGGACGAACCCCTGCGTGTTTTCGTCCATCGACGACGCGGTGTCCGCGGCGGAAAAAGCCCAGGCGGTGTTCCAGGACATGGGCATGGACTTCCGCCGGAAGCTGATCGAGGCCATGCGTGAAGCGGCCCGCCGTAACGCGGAGAAACTCTCCCGCCTGGCGTGCGAGGAGACCGGCATGGGCCGCGTCGAGGATAAAATCGTCAAGAACGTCCTCATCGCCGACAAGACGCCCGGCGTGGAGGACCTCCAGCCCGTGTCGGCCTTCACCGGCGACAACGGCCTCACGCTCGTCGAGTACGCTCCGTTCGGCGTGGTGGCCGCGGTGGCGCCGTCCACCAACCCCTCCTCCACCATCGTCAATAACTCCATCTGCATCCTTTCCGGCGGAAACTCGGTCGTCTTCGCTCCGCACCCGGCGGCCAAGAAATGCTGTCAGGAGACCATGCGGCTTCTGGACGAGGCCATCCGATCCGTCGGCGGCCCGGCCGGACTCATCACCACCTTCGAGCCCATCTCGCAGGAGGGAACCAAGGCCCTCCTCTCCCATCCGCGCATCCGCTGCAGCGTGGTGACGGGCGGCCCGGCCATCGTGAAAGTGGCCATGGGCGCGGGCAAACCGCAGAAACTCATCTGCGCCGGCCCCGGCAACCCGCCGGTCATCGTGGACGAATACGCGGATTTTTCCCGGTGCGCCAGGGACATCATCTCCGGCGCCAGTTTCGACAATTGCGTCCTCTGCACCGGCGAAAAAGAGGTCATCGTCACCGCGGCGGCGTGGGACAAGTTCCTTCCCGCCATGCGCCAGGACCCCCGCGCCCACGAACTCACCACCGCCCAGATGGACGAGTTGTGCAAAAAGATCATCCTCGAGAGCGGCAAAGGCGGCCGCGAGCCCAAGGTGAACCGCGATTACATCGGCAAGAACGCCAATGTCATCGCGCAGAAGGGGCTGGGACTCAATCTGCCGGAATCCGTCCGTCTGTTGTGGGGGGTCGTCCCCAACGACCACGATTTCATCTGGACGGAACAGCTGATGCCTTTGTTGCCCGTCACCCAGGCGCGGGATTTCGACGCCGCGCTGTCCCTGGCCAAACAGGCCGAAGGCGGCAATAACCACACCGCCTCCATTTATTCGCTGCATGTGGGCAACCTCACGCGGGCGGCCCGCACCATGGCCTGCTCCATCTTCGTCAAGAACGGCTCCAACTTCATGGGCCTGGGCCGGGGGGAAGGATACGCCACCGTGTCCATCGGCACGCCCACCGGCGACGGGCTTACCAAGCCGCGCCATTTCGTGCGGCCGCTCCACTGCAGCCTCGTCGGTTATTTCAGGATTGCTTAATCAAGGAGAATTGACCTATGAACGGAAACGATTTATCGAACAAAAATCCTTCCATCGGATTTATCGAGGTAAGTTCCATCGCCAAGGGCATCGAGGCGTCCGACGCCATGATGAAGATGGCCGAGGTGGAACTGCTCATGACCGCGGTGCTGGCGCGGGGAAAATACGTGGTGATGATCGGCGGCCTCCTGGCCGACGTGCAACAGTCCCTGAAGGCCGGACTGGACATCGCCGGCTCCTCGGTGGTGGACCATTTCGTCATCCAGAACGTGCATCCGCAGCTGCCCGCGGCCATCAAGGCCCGGGTGAAGGTGGACGACATCGAGGCGGTGGGCGTCATTGAGACCAAAGAAGTGGCCTCGGCCATCTACGCCGCCGACGCGGCGGTGAAGGCCGCCTCAGTGAAGCTGATCGAGGCGCGGCCTCAGTCCGGCGGGAAAGGGCTGGCGGTGTTTACCGGCGAGGTGGGCTCGGTCCGTTCGGCCATGTCCGCCGGGCTGGCCACCGTCAAAAAGGACGGGATGCTGATATCCCACATCCTCCTTCCCTACGCCCACAAAGCGCTCTTGAAGAGTCTGACGGCGTAAAGAGATTTTTTCATCTTTATGAACCTTGTCATCGGTTCCGATCACGGCGGTTTCGAGGCGAAGGAAAAAATAAAAAAGTTCCTTCTTGCCCAGGGGCATTCCGTCACGGATTTCGGGTGCTACTCGCTGGAGGCGGTGGACTACCCGGACATCGCCCTTCTGGTGGGCGAGGCGGTGATCCGCCGGGAATACGAGCGCGGCATCCTGTTGGACGGCACCGGCGGCGGCATGACGTTGGCGGCCAACAAGGTGCCGGGGGTGCGCGCCGTCTGCGCCTACAGCGAACTCACCGGCAAATACGCCTCGGAACACGACGACGCCAACGTGTTGTGCCTGGGCGGAAAAACCGTGGGGGAATTGATTTTGCAGGAGACCGTGAGGGCCTGGGTGGAAACGCCCTTCGGCGGCGGCCGTCACACGCGTCGGCTGGGGAAGATCGCCGAAATCGAAAAAAAATATTCACGGATGCCGTTCTAAATGAAAGTAGCCATCGGATTCGACCACGCGGGGGTGCGGCATAAGTCCGCCATCGCCGGCTATCTCCGGGCCCGGGGCCACCGGGTGCTCGATAAGGGCACGACGGGGGACGACGCGGTGGATTATCCGGACTACGCCCGCGCCGTGGCCGAATCGGTGCGGCGGGGGGAAAGCGATCGGGGCGTGCTGGTGTGCGGCAGCGGCGTGGGCATGTGCATCGCCGCCAATAAGGTGAAAGGCGTGCGCGCGGCGCTGGTGTGGACGCCGAAGGTCGCCCGCCTGGCGGCGGAACATAACCACGCCAACGTGTTGTGCCTGGCCGGCCGGTTTTTTACTTCGAAGGAGATCGTCCGGATGCTCGGCGCCTGGTTGGGGGCGTCCTACGTTCCGGGCCGCCATGCCCGGCGGGTCAAAAAGATTTCGGCCATGGAAAAAGGGGAATGCGGATGCTGATCGTTACGCGGTTTAAGCCTCAAGCGGGCGGTCGCCCGTGAAAGCCGCCCAGGTCATCGGCCGCGTGGTGGCCACGCGCAAATACGAGACGCTCGAGGGGAAAAAGCTCCTGCTCCTCCAGCCCATGACCTGGGAGAAGGAGCCGGTGGGAGACCCCATCGTGGCGGTGGACGTGTGCGGCGTTGGCGCGGACGAATTTGTTTTTTTTGTGGCCGCCCGGGAAGCCGCGGCGGCGTTTCCCGACCTGCCGCCCGTGGACGCGGCGGTGGTGGGCATCATCGACGGGGTGAACCTGCAGGTCTGGACCATGCCGGAAGGCACGCCGCTGAGAGCGGCACATGCGAAATCTGAAATACGAAAGACGAAAGAGAATGAATAACGCTGGCCGTTCTTCGCATTTCGTATTTCGTATCTCGTATCTCTGACTATGTTTATTGCCAAAGTGATCGGCAGCGTCTGGTGCACCAAACAGCACGACGCGTTGAACCGCAAGAAACTGATGCTGGTTCAGCCGGTGGATTTCATGGGAGGCAGGGCGATCGGCGATCCGGTGATGGCGGTGGACGTCAAAATGGGGGCCGGCCCGGGCGACACGGTGCTGGTGATGGACGAGGGAAACTCGGCCCGGATCATTTTGCAGGACAAAAAGGCCCCCGTGCGCACCGTTATTTGCGGGGTGGTGGATTCCGTGACCGTGCGGGGCAAGACGTACAAATTTCATTGATCGAATAAATCATCGAGGAAAGAAAAATGGCTGACATGGACAGAAAAGACGTAGAAAAGATAGTTCGGGACGTTTTGACCGATTACATGGCTTCGCGGAGGGCGTCGTCTCCCCTCTCTCCGGCGCCGGCGCCGGCCGTGCGGTCCGGCGGTTCGGGAGGCCCGCGCGTGCTGGCGGTGGTGATGGCGGCCAACCGGAACCTGGAGGAGGCCATGGCCTCTCTGAGGAAAATATCCGAGCGGTGTTCGGTGACGCTGCTGGCCACGCCCAGCGCGGTGAAAGATTTCGGCGCCGACAAAATACGCGCCGCGGCCGGGGTGAACGACCTCCTCGTGGCCGACAAGGCGCCTTCCGCGGTGGACCTGACGCAGTCCCACGACGTGCTGGTGTTCGCCACTCTGTCCATGAACGGGCTGTCGAAACTGACCACCTTCGCGGTGGATTCGTCGGTTTTCATCACGGCCTATTATTTCTTCCAGGCCGGCAAGCCGATCTTCGCGGCCCGCGACGGCCTCTGGTGCACGCGGTTCCCCGAGCCCGCCCCGGGCAGCCCGGCCGGCCGCAAGGCCGAGGAGATGTTGAACGGCCTGAAATCCATGGGCGTCCGGGTCTGTTCCGCTAAAACGCTGGGCTCGGAGGTGTTGTGGTCGGTGGGCGAGCCGGGGTTCGCCTCGTCCCTGGGCCGCACCACCGTCGGCACGGCGGGGAAAGTCTTTCAGGGGGCCGCCTCCCCCGCCCGTCCCGCGGAGGAGCGGGCGCCGGTTCCGGCGCCGAAGCCGCTGGAGTCCCACGGCGGCGAGCATACCGGCACGGCGTCCTGCCCGCATTGCCAGTCCATCGGCAAACTGAACGCGCCGGCGCTGCAGGCGTTGGGGGCCGAACGCCTCTCCGTCTGCCGGCCCTCGGAGAAGGGCCACGAAGTGGCCTTCCTCATCGACCACACCCTGCTGAAACCCAACGCCACGCAGGAGGAGGTCGGAAAGCTTTGCGAAGAGGCGAAGAAATACTGTTTTGCGTCGGTGTGCATCAACCCGGCGTACGTGCCCCTGGCGGCGCAGCTTCTGCGCGGCAGCGGCGTGCGCGTCTGCACGGTGATCGGTTTCCCGTTGGGGTCCACCACCCCCACGGTGAAGGCCATCGAGGCGCGCGACGCCATCGCCAACGGGGCCGATGAGATCGACATGGTCATCAACGTCGGCGCGGTGAAGTCCGGCAACTACGCGCTGGTGCTCGACGACATCCGGGCCGTTCGGGACGCCACCCGCGGCAAGGTGCTGAAGGTGATCATCGAGACCGCCTATCTCACCCGGGAGGAGAAGGTCAAGGCCTGCGAACTCTCCAAGGAGGCGGGCGCGGATTTCGTCAAGACCTCGACGGGTTTCGGTCCCGGCGGCGCCACGGTGGAGGACATCGCCCTGATGCGCTCCGTCGTGGGGCCCACCATGGGCGTGAAGGCCTCCGGCGGCATCCGGGACCAGGAGACGGCTCTGAAGATGGTGGAGGCCGGCGCCACGCGCATCGGCGCCTCCGCCTCGGTGTCCATCACCATGGGCAAGAAGGCGGGCGAAGGAAAATATTGAGTGTGCGGCATATCCGTGACAAGGGAGGAATCAGCGAATGGCTGAACAGACAATGACGGAAGCATTGGGAATGATCGAAACGCGCGGCTTGGTCGGCATGATCGAGGCGTCGGACGCCATGGCCAAGGCGGCGAAGGTGAAACTGGTGGGGTTCGAGAAGATCGGGTCGGGCCTGGTGACCACGCTCTGTCGCGGCGAAGTGGGCGCGGTGCGGGCGGCCGTGGAGGCCGGCGCCGCCGCCGCTCAGAAAGTGGGCGAACTGGTGGCGGTGCACGTCATCCCCCGGCCGCACAACGACTTGGAAAAATATGTCCGCAAGGTCGAGGGGAGTTTCTAGGTAGGAGCGGCCGGCGCGGTTTCGGCGCGCATGTTGACGGAAGACGACCTGATCGACATCATCGCCGACGCGTTGGCGCGGCGACTCGGCCCGGCCGAGTGGCGGGACGGAAGGTCCGTTTCGCCGTCGCGCCAGGGCAAGTGGGGGTTTCACGTCCAGAAACCGTTCAACCGGCCCTGGACGGCCCTGCCGATGAAACGGCCGTTCATCACCGAATACATGGCGCGCCAAATGGCCGGGCCCGGGCGTGAGATACGCATCCCCCGGTCGGCCATCCTTTCCCCGTTGGCGGAGGACTGGCTGATGGCGCACGGCGTCGCGGTTGTGCGCGCGGAACAATAAACGAGAGGTTCCTATGGCGATCGATGTGACTCAACTCTTTAAGACGATGGTCCGCACCGGGATTTCCGACATCCATTTCAAGGCGGGAACGCCGCCGATGGTCCGGGTCCACGGCCGGATGATGTCGTCGGGTTTCACGAAGATGGCGGCCCAGCATATCGAGGAGCTGGCGGATGTCCTGATGAACACCGAACAAAAGGCGATGTTCGCCCGCGACAAGGAGCTGGACATCTCCTTCGAAGTCCCGAACGTTTCGCGCTTCCGCGTGAACGTCTACCGCCAGAAGGGGACCATGGCCCTCTCCCTCCGGGTCGTGCCGTTGACCCTCCGCACCCTGGCCGAGTTGAACCTGCCGGAGGAGACCCTCAAAAAACTTTGCGCCAACACGCGCGGCCTCATCCTCGTCGCCGGCATCACCGGCGCCGGGAAGACCACCACCCTGAACGCCCTCATCGATCATATCAACAAGACCTACGCCTACAACATCGTCACGGTGGAGGATCCCATCGAATACTACCACACCGACGCCAAATCGTCGGTGGCACAGCGGGAGGTGGGAGGGGACACGGAGTCGTTCCTCCGGGCCATGAAGCACGTCCTCCGTCAGGATCCGGACGTGGTGGTGCTGGGGGAGATGCGCGATGCGGATTCCATCCGCGCGGGGGTGATGGCGGCGGAGACGGGCCATCTCGTTTTGGGCACCATCCATACCATGAACGCCGCCCAGACGCTGGACCGTCTTCTGGAGGCCTACGACGTCAGCGAACAGATGGGCGCCCGTCAGCGCACGGCCAATATTCTGCGGGGCATCATTTGCCAGCGTCTTCTGGAGACCGCCGACGGCAACGGGCGGGTCCCGGCCACGGAGATCATGGTGGTGACGTCCCTCATACAGAAACTGATGCTTGAGGGGAAGACGGCGGAACTCCGCAAGGCCATCGAACAAGGGAACTATTACGGCATGCACTCGTTCGACCAGGACCTGCTCCGCCTGGTCAACGAGAAGAAGATCAGCAAGGAGGAGGCCCTGGACGCCTCCAACAACCCGGACGATCTGATGATCAAGCTCAACACGCAGGGACTGTCCGGCGGGGCCGGCCCGGCGTGAAGCGCGTTTCGGAAAGAAGAGGATAGGATCCGTGTCCATTGAGCGTTGGGAACTCGTTCCATCGTCCCGCGCGGACCGCTATCTGTTGAGGGTGCGCGGCGACCGCGCCGAAGTGGACGCCATCGTCCGCGCGTATTCCCGCGTCTGCGAGGAGCCCCGCGAGATAAGCGACCCGGTTTTTCAGTGGGCCATCTACGTCGTCGACGCCACCTTGAACGAACGCCTGGCGATCCAGGATCAGCTGCGGAACAGGATGACCCGCTCCACCGAACCGTCGCTGGTGGCTCCCGTGGACCTGTCGGGCGTGTTGGCCGAGCTTTCGCTGGTTTTGGAGGAATTGACGGGCCTGACCGACGAGGAACAGGCCCACGTGGCAAAGAAGATGCAGGAGATACAGCAGCGCGAGGCGGAACAGGCCGCCGCGCCCCTCCCTCCGCCGCCCGTCCCTCCCCAAGAGCCGGAAAGGAAGATCGTGCTCGACGTGGCGCCCCGAACGCCGCCCGTCCGTGAACCGGCGCCGCCGAAGGCGGCTCCCGTTCCTCCTCCGCCGTCTCCGGAACCTCCGGCGGTTCCCAAGCCATCCGCCGCGCCGTCTTTGCCGCCGTCCTCTCCTCCGCCGGCTTCGCCGCCCCCCGTGGAGGCGGCTTCGGTGAGCGCTCCCCTCCCGCCGGCCCCGCCTTCTCCGGACGTGCCCCCCGACCAGCTCTTGAGGGCGGTTTTCTTTTACGCCGAAGGGGCGGAGAACCAAAAGAATAAGTTCGTCGAAAAATTGACGGACGTGGCGCAGAAGAAGGCGAAGAAACCGCTTTTCATCCACCCGGTCGCTTCCCGGGCGACGGCCCTCGTCGCCGCCAAGGCGGGGGAGTGGATCCAGACGTCCCGGTCGAGCGGAGCGGACTGTTTTTTCGTGTTGTTGACCCCGGACGTCTTGCCGGATTTTTTGGAGCGGGCCGCCAACGAGGCCCGTCAGTCGGGGCTCCATTGTTTCCTCGTCCCTCAGGCGGAGCTCGAATCGCGGCTCCTCTACGTGGATTTGATGGTCGAATTGATGCTGATCAAACGGAAGAGATAAGGGGCGCCCGGGGACGAACGAATGATTGAACGGTGGGAGATTGTCGCTGATCCGCACGAACGGTTCCCGAATCGGCACCGGGTCAGTGTGGCGGGGGAGGAATCGGACGTTCAGTCGCTTTTGGCGGCGATGGCCCGCAAGGCGGGAAAACCGTGGGCCCTCCGGCGCGGGGCTTTCCGGTTCGCGTTTTACCTCTATGATCCGACGGAGGAAGACCGGCGCCGGGTCGAAAAATTTTTGGCCGGCGACCGTCCGACGGTTTCGGGAAAAACGGCGGTGTCGCCGGAAGGGAGGTCCGCCCTCCCTCCAGAGTCCTCGCCCGTAAAGCCGTTTTCATGGGAGGAGGCGGGGGCGGAGGTGGAGGTCCTCTCGGACCTGCCGCCCGCCGCCGGAAAGCCCTCCCGGGAAGAGACGAAGCCGTCCGCGGGGTCCTCCGATTGGGAGCGGCCGTCGTTGGTGGAAAGCGCCACCGATGCGTTGATGTCTTGGGCGGAAACCGGTCCGACCGAGAGGAAACCTTCTTCCGTGCCGCCGGCCTCCCCCGCCGAGCCTCCGCCTCCCACCATCCAGGTGGAACGGACGGAAAAGAAAGAAGAGGAGGAGGACGGGGAGGATTCTCCGCCGTCGGGTCTGATCGTCGCCACGGAAGAGACCGGCATGCCGATGGAGGAGATGGTCGTCTCTTCGGCGCCCGAACCCGAGGTGCCCAAGGGGTATTTGATGTTCCGGCTCGGCTATTTCATCCCGCACGACATCGGAGGGGTGGCGGATCGCATCCACAGCCTTTTCTCCCAGACTTTGGAGACGCGGCACATGCCGTTCGTTTTCCATAAGGTGTTCACCTTTCCCTATCGATGGCCGGACCGTCCGCTGGTGGATCAGGTGATCGCGGGCTGCCAGAAACACAAGATAGACGGGTTGGTCTGCGTGGGGGACGAAAAGCGACTGGAACTCCTGTTCGAACAGTGCCAAGAGAAAGGCATCAAGCATCACTTTTTGCGCCGGGAGGATACGCAGAAGAAATATTGGCGGCTGGGGCTCATCACCCGCATCGTTGTGACGGACTATTGACGAATTTTTTGGCGGACATCGCCGTTTTTTCAAAATACAAACGATCCATCCGAAAGGGAAACGGTTAGCGTCGTGACGGAACCCCGCGGTTTGCCGGAGACTCGCCTCAACCCACGCTACACCTTCGAAGAATTCGTGGTGGGGCCGCACAGCCGGTTTCCTCACGCGGCGGCCCAGGCCGTTTCCGAGAATCTGGGCAAGGCCTATAACCCCCTCTTCATCTACGGACCCGTCGGTGTCGGGAAGACCCATCTCATGCAGGCGGTGGGCCACCGGGTCCTCGGCCGCGACGGCCAGACCCACGTCCTGTATATCACCGCAGAGGAATTCATGACGGATGTCATCGATCTCCTTCGCAGCGGGAACCTCAAGTCTTTCCGGGATAATTTTCGGTCCCTCGACCTTCTCATGGTGGACGACGTGCAGTTCCTTTCCGCCTCGGAGTCCACGCAGGAGGAGTTCTTCCACACCTTCAACGCGCTCCATCAGGCGGGTAAGCAGATCATTATGACGTCGGACCGCCCGCCCAAGATGCTCACCACTCTCGAAGACCGCCTCCGGAGCCGGTTCGAGTGGGGCCTGATCGCGGACATCAAGTCCCCCAGCCTGGAGACCCGCGTCGCCATCCTGCGCAAGAAAGAGTCCCAGTTCGGCAATATGCAACTGGGGGAGGACATCCGCCTCTATATCGCGGGGAAGCTCAAGTCCAACGTGCGGGAGCTGGAAGGGTTCCTGCGCCGCGTGCAGGCCTATGCCCAGCTCAACAATCAGACGATCAATCTCCCCGTGGTGAAGGAGATCATGCGCGAGCTCCTGCCTCCCAGCAGTTGGGACGAGGAGGACCAGGCGGCCTTGGCCGAGACGCAACACCCGGGACACACGCCGCCGGCCGGAGGGGGAAAGGCCGGGGTCGCCCCCGTTCTCCTTCCGCCGGTCTCCGCTCCCCCCGCCGCCGCGGGGGAATCGGCCCATCGCGTGACCCCGGCGATCTCTCCCGACGCCATCAAGATCGATTCGGAGATCAGCATCGTGCTTCCCCCGGCCGTGGAACCGCGCGTGGAGACGGGCCCCAAATCCGTGGTGGCGGCGTTTTTCTACCCCGCGGGGAAAGAGAGGGAGCTGGCCCAGCTAAAACAAAAATTCGAGGATGTGATCCATAAGCATAAATTGAAGTTCCAACTGGACGCCGCGACCGAGGCGCCCTATCCGTTGGAGGAGACTCTCTCTTACGATACGTTCGTCCAGGCCTGCGCGCAGAAATCTTGCCACATCGCAATCGTGCTGGGCCCGCCGCCCGGCAGCCGCCTTAAGGATTTCGATTTCCACCAAAAACTGCAGGAGCTTTTCGATTCCCACCGCGTTTCCCTCCAGTTGATCCCGTGGGAAGAGCTTGGGAAAGATTACCGCTTCCTGAACATCGCCCTCGACATCACGCTGATCCGCTACAAAGAGAAAGCCCCGTGATACGGCCCCGTTTTTCGGTCGGGTTCCAGCTGGCGCTGTTGGCGTGCGTCTCCGTCGCGGCCGCCGTCGGCTTGTGGGCCGGGTTGAGCACTGTCGCCGTCAAGCGATACGTGCGCGAGGAGGTCTCCCGGCGGGCGTTTCAGTATGTCGGCGAGGTGTCCCGTTTGGCCGGGCGGACGGCCCAGGGCCGCTCCGAAAAATGGGTTGAAATGACGCCCTTGCTGGACCGGCTCGTCGGGGAGCCGGGGGTCCGCTATCTCATCATCTACGGTCCGCAGAAAAAAGGCATCCTGGCGCAGCCCTCCGTCCCCTCCCCGCTGAACGGGACGGAGGAATCGTTCACGATGCCGGTGATGGACGCCGCCGGCCGCGTGATCGCTTCGGCGCGGCTGTGGTATTCGCCGGAGGCCTATTTGGGGACGCTCTGGGAAAAAGGACGCGGCCCGCTTTTTTTGCTGGCGCTTTTGACCGGCGTGGGGTTGGGCGGCGTGATCTATGCGGGATGCTGGTGGCTGGTTTTTCGGCCGATCCGGAAACTCCTCGACAGGAGCGAAAACGCCTTCCTCCCCGGAAAGGCCGCCGCCCCCCTCGACAAGAACGAGTTCGACGCCTTCCTTCGCCGTTTCCATGAGTTGCGGAAGAAACTGGCGGAGTCTGAGGAAAATTTCAGCGTGCTTCTCTCCGCCTCCAAGACCATGACCTCCGACATGGACATTCAGGAGATCCACAACCGGATTCTGGACCTGGTCTGGCGCCGTCTGGACCGGGACCCCTGTCTGTTGTGGTGGCAGGACGAGGATGAATTTTTGCGGATCCGCAATTTCCGGAATTTTCCGCCGGAACTTATCAAGCGGTTGCGCCTGAAGCCCGGCGAATCGGGGGTGGGGCAATGCCTGGTGGCCCGGACGCCCGGCGTGGAGACCTCCTTGGCCAGCACGTCCGAAAAATGGTTGGAGGAGCTCCACGTCTCCTTGGATATCAACAGCGCGGCCCATTTCCCTCTCTTGGTGGACGGGAAAAGCCTGGGCGTGTTGTCCGCTTTTTCGAGACATGGGGATTTTTTCAGCGAGGAGCGGATGCGGATGATCGCCTCCCTCATGGAGTATCTTTCTCTGGCCACCAAGAGCGCGCGTCTTTTCGAAGAGATGCAGACGTTCAACCGCCGGATGAAATCCGAGATCGCCTCCACCACGCGGGAACTGGCTCAGACCAACGTCCGTTTGATCCGGCGCGTGCGGGAGCTCCGCGCCCTCTACGACCTGGCCGCCCAGCCGGAGTCGCCCTCCACGGAACATATGTTTTCCAGGACGCTGGAACATCTCGTGGATCTGCTGGAGGTCCGCCGTTCCGCCGTTTTCCTCTGGGACGAGCACGCCCAGCGCTATCGTTCCGCCGTCGCGTTCCTGTCGGAAAACGCCGTGTCCGTCGAATCGCTGACGCCGTGGATTTCCCGTCTTCAGGCGGGGGACCCCGTGTTCTTGGAAAGGGCCGAGGACGTCCGGACGCTTTTTCCGGACTCCGCCGCCGTCTCGCTCCTCATGCTTTCGCCCATCCGCGCGGAGAAGTCTCTGCTCGGCTTTATCGCCGCCGCCGACAAGCGGGGGGGGCGCTTCGACGAGGAGGACGTCCGCCTTCTGGCCCTCTTCGCCCGGCATATCGCGGATATCCTGCAGGGGGTCCAGTTCCGGCGGGAACGCGAGCAGCGGCTGCGCGACCTCACCCTGTTGCAGGAAGTGGGCGCGGTGTTGTCGAGCGAGCCGGACCTGGAACAGACCCTGCGCAAAACCTCCAAGGTGGTGGCCGAGTCCCTCGGCGCGGACATCTGCGCTTTTCTCCTCTACGACGTCCAAAGCGACGAGTTGGTGACCCAGCCGGGAGCCTACGGTCTTTCGGAGGACGCGGACGCCTCCATCGTCCGCATCCGCCTCGACGATCCGAAGTCCGCCAACGTGCGGGTCTTCCGCACGGGGAAGGCGCTCTTGAGCCGCGACGTGGAGGCCGATCCGGAGGTCCGCCCTCATTACGCCACGCTGTGGAACATCCGGTCGCTCATGCTCATCCCGTTGATCGCCGAGCAGAAGACCATCGGCGTGTTGCGCTTGGGGCACAAATCCCCGAACGTTTTCACCGAGGACCATCTCCGGCTGGCCCGCCTCGTCGCGGAACAGGCCGCCGTGATCGTGCAGAACGCCAAACTCTACCGCCAGATACGGGAGAACGTGACCGAACTGCGGCGGCTCAACAACATCAAGTCCGAATTCCTCTCCATGGTGAGTCATGAACTGAAGACGCCGTTGACCACCCTGAAGGGGTACGTCGGCGTCCTTCTCAACGAGAAAAATGGTCCCCTGACGGCGCAGCAACAGCGCTTCCTGAACCTGGCCAAATTGGCGCTCAACCGGTTCTCCATGTTGATCTACGACCTGGTGGATAGTTCCGCCCTGGAGGCGGGGAAACTCAAGATCGAACCGGCCCCCACGGTCCTCGGAGAACTCCTTCAGCAGGCCTATCAGGACCATCTGCCGGCGGCCCAGTTGAGGAAGATCAACCTTGTGCTTGAGCCTCTCCCCGACGCTCTCCCCGTTGAGGCGGACGCCTCGCGCATCCGCCAGGTGGTGGACAACCTGGTCACCAACGCCTTCAAGTTCACGTCGGAGGGGGGGGCTGTGACGCTCTCCCTGGAGGAGGTGCCGGAAGGGATGCGGGTGAGCGTGCGCGACAGCGGCATCGG
>JAKLDV010000057.1:9373-14741 GCA_022703335.1 Elusimicrobiota bacterium | reverse complement strand
GGAGGGGGGTCCGTTCTCGGACAACGAGTTCGAGCTCCTCCAGTCCATCGCGGAAACCACCGCCTTCGCCATCAAGAACGCGACGATGTACCAGGAACTCAAGGTGGCCTACGACAAACTGCAGGAGGCGCAGGAAAATCTCATCCAATCGGAACGGTTGGCCGCCATCGGGAGGATCTCCAGCAGCCTGGCCCACGAGATCAACAACCCGCTGGTCGCCGTGCTGGGGAACGCCCAATTGCTGTTGACGGAAATACCCGAGGACAATCCCTGGCGGAAAGACGTGGAGGTCATCGAGCGGTGCGCCTTGACCTGCAAACGGCTTCTGCATGAGGTGCTGGGTTTTGCGCGCCGGGACGATTTCAAGCTGGTGGGCACCAACGTCCACTGGATCATCAACAAGGCGCTGATGCTGACGCAGCAGCGGCTGGCCAACCGGAACGTCCAGGTGGAAAAGATGTTGATGTCGGACTCCCCGCTCGTCCAGGCCAGCGAACCGCACCTGGAACAGGTCTTCGTGAACCTCATCGTCAACGCCCAACAGGCCATGCCGAACGGAGGCACGCTGAAAATCCACACCTATCACATCCCGGCGGTCGCAAGCTCCGATCCGGACGCCCCCCCCGCCCCGGACCTTATCGCCGTGGAGTTCAAGGACACGGGCACGGGGATCATCAAGGAGAACCTCAAAAAAATACTGGAACCGTTCTTCACCACGAAAAAACCGGGGGAAGGAACGGGGCTGGGCCTTTCGGTCTGCAATGATATCGTGAAAAAACACCACGGACACCTGGTCATTGAGAGCGAAGGGAAGGGAATGGGCTCCACGATCACCGTGCGGCTGCCACTTTCGGATAAAAAATAGGGGGGACGGACGGCCATGGATAAGATAACCGCGATGGTGGTTGACGACTACGAGAGCGTCCGCAATCTTTTCAAACGCATGAGCCGGGGGCTGGGGTTCGAGCTGATCCCGGTGGAGGACGGTTTCACGGCGCTGAATCTGCTGCAGTCCACCCCGGTGGACGTGATTTTTCTGGACGTGCGCATGCCGCGCATCGACGGCCTGGAAACGCTCCGCCGCATAAAAAAAATGCGGCCGACCCTCCCCGTCTACATGATGACGGGGTCCGAACTGGATTACGTCTTGAACGAACTGTCCAAAATGGGCGCGGAGGGGTTCCTGTTCAAACCTTTTGAACTCCGGGAAGTGTCGGCCATCCTTGAAAAAGTCGCCGGACCGCTGAACAAGCGCGTGGGCGGCGACCTCCCGCCGAAAAATCCCTAGCCCGTCCCCCCCGCGCCGCACCCCTCCCCTCCGACTTTCCGCCTCCGTATTTCATAGAATCTAGCATCCTCGGGAACCTTTCCCGGACGCGCGTCCGGGGACATCCGAAACGATCCCATCACAGAGGGCCCCTGTCCGGGAGGACGATTGAACGACGTTGCAGAACGGCCGCCGGAAAAAGGCGGAGTGCGCGAGATGATCGCCCTGGCGCTGCCGATGGTGGTTTCCCAGGCATGCGACACGGTCATGATCTTCACGGACCGCCTGTTCCTGTCGCGGCTGAGCCCGGAATTGATGAACGCCGCCATGGGCGGCGGCCTGACCGCCTTCATGATGATGACTTTTTTCCTCGGCCTCACGGGATACGCCACGGCGCTGGTGGCGCAGTATTTCGGGGCGGGAAGGAAAAAATACTGCGCGCGGGTGGTGACGCAGGCCCTGCTGTTCTCTCTCGCCGCCTATCCGCTCGTCCTGTCCGGCCGGCCGCTGGCCCACCGCTGGTTCGAATTCATGGGGGTGAGCGCGGGACAGATCGGCCCGCAGAAGGTGTATTTCGACATATTGCTCTACGCGGTGATCCTCAGTCTGACCCGGAACTGCCTCAGCGGTTTTTTTTCCGGCATCGGACGGACCCGCATCGTGATGGCCGCCTCGCTGACCGCGATGACCGTCAACGTCTTATTGAACTACGTCCTCATCTTCGGCAAGTTCGGCCTGCCGGCCATGGGCATCCGCGGAGCGGCCTACGGCACCATTCTGGGCGGGGCGGCGGGACTCGCGATGCTGGCGGCGAAATATTTCAGTCCGGCCATTCGGACCGAATACCGCGTGGCGGAATCCTTCCGGTTCGACGGCCATGTCGCCGGAAAACTGCTTCGCTTCGGCTATCCGAGCGGGCTGGAGTTTTTCTTGAACCTGCTGGCCTTCAACGCCCTGGTGCTGACCTTCCACGCCCATGACCCGGCCACCGCCACGGCGGCCACCATCGTTTTCAACTGGGACATGGTCTCTTTCGTCCCCCTCGTCGGAGTGGAGATCGGGGTGACCAGTCTGGTGGGCCGCTTCATGGGCGCGGGGGAGCCGGAAACCGCCCACCGCTCGGTCATGTCCGGATTGAAAATGGGGCTGGTCTATTCGACGGTCATCCTGATCCTGTTCGTCGGCTTCCCCGAAGAACTGGTCGCGGTGTTCCGGCCCGGCGTTCCGGACCCGACGTACCTCCGCGCCGTTCCCACGGCGGTGTTCATGGTGCGCATGGCGTCCCTGTACGTGCTGGTGGAGGCGATGATCGTCGTCTTTTTCGGCGCGTTGCGCGGCGCCGGCGACACGTTCTGGGCCATGGCCATGTCGGTTTCCATGCATTGGTTGATGGTCCTCCTCCTCTCCGTGGGACTGCGCGCCCTGGGATGGTCTCCGGAAACGGCCTGGAGCGTGATCGTTTTCGGTTTCCTCCTCTTTTCCTATTTCGTCTATCGGCGATACCACGGCGGCCAATGGAAAAACATCCGCGTCGTCCAACCGGAACCGGCCCTCCCGGCGGCGGACGTCTTTCACGAACCGGCGGACCTCTAGCCCTCGATGAAACTCACATCCCTCAAGTTCCGTGTTCCCGACGCCGGGGCCCGCTCCCGGACCTTTTTATGGGGGCTGACGGCCGTGTTGGTCGCCGCGGCATGCCTGGCGGCATTTTTTCCCGCCCTGCATAACGATTTCGTGAGTTGGGACGACCCGGACAATTTCCTCAACAATCCCCGATACCGCGGCCTGGGCCGGGGCCAGCTCCTTTGGATATTCACGGCCACTCACATGGGACACTACATCCCGGTCACCTGGCTCACCCTCGCCGCCGACCACGCGCTGTGGGGAATGAACCCGTTCGGCTACCACCTCACCAGCCTTCTTTTTCACATGGCAAACGCGCTCCTCGTCCTTTCAATACTGAGACCCCTCCTTCGTCTCTCAACGGAACCGCTCGGCATCGATGTCCGCCCGAATCCCCGGGAGATGATCGGACTCGGGACAGCCGCGTTGTTCTTCGCCATCCATCCTCTCCGAGTGGAATCCGTCGTCTGGATCTCCGAACGCCGCGACGTCGTCTCCGGTTTTTTCTATCTCTCGTCCTTGCTCTGTTATCTCCGATACGCCCAAACGGATGAAAGAACGCGCAGCGGACGGGGATGGTGGTACGGGGCCTCCGTGGGCCTGTTCCTGTTGATGGTCCTGTCGCGCGCGAACAATTTCACTCTGCTGGCCACTCTCTTCCTGCTCGATTTCTATCCCCTCCGCCGCTTGCGCTGGCCGCCGACCGCCGCGACCCGGGGCGTCCTCTTTGAAAAAATCCCCTACGTCCTTCTCGTCCTTCTCGCCCTCGCCAGCCTCACCGTTTCACAAAACCGCATCGGCTCCCTCCAGACGGACGTCGAAGTGATGAACGCCACGATGGCGCAGACATTTTTCGGTCTTGTTTTCCACATAAAAAAAACGTTCCTGCCGCTCCACCTCGCCCCGGTCTACGGTGCGGTCCGAGCCGGCGGGTTGGCGGAATTCCTCTGGCTGAACGGCGGCTTGTTGGCCGCGCTCACGGCGTTCCTCGTCTGGATGAGAAAAAAATGGCCGGCGGCGATGGCGGCCTGGCTCCATTTCATCGTCACTCTTCTGCCACCGCATCTGTCGGGCCGGGCCAACTCCATCACGAACGACCGTTACGGTTATCTGGCCTCGTTGTCCGCCTCCGTCATCCTCCTGGCGGTATTGAAACCGGTATGGGAGAACAACCCCGTTTCGGGAAGCCCCCCTCCCGGCAGGAAAACGCTCCTCGTCCTTCTCTCGGCGGCGCTGCTGACCGGCCTGGGCACGCTGACGTTCCGTCAATGCCGGGTGTGGCGAGACTCGGAAACGCTCTGGCGACACACCGTCGCTGCTGACGTGCATTCTCCGATTCCATACCACAATCTGGCCGTGACGCTGCAAAGGAAAGGGCAACTCCCGCAGGCGGTCTCCCTCTACACCGAAGGACTCCGCCTGTTCCCCGAAGCCCCCCTCCTCTATTACGGGCGGGCGGGCACGGACTTGGCTTCTGGAAAAATTGACGAAGCGAAGAAACGACTGCGGCAGGCGGTTGAGCTAAACCCCTCCTACGGCAAGGCTTATCAGAAACTGGGAGACATCGCCCTCTCCCTCGGCGACCTCCGTTCCGCGTACGAACACTACACGAAAGCCCTGCGACTGAGGCCGACCGCGGGCCGCATTCATTCCAATCTGGGGTATGTCTGTCTGAAACTCGGACGGAACGAAGAGGCGGAACGGCACCTGCGGGAGGCGCTTCAACGGGACCCCGACGACGCCGAGGCGCTCAACAACCTGGGGATTCTGTTGTTATCACAAGGAAGGTGGCCGGAAGCGGAAGAAATATTCAGGCGGGGACTTGCAAACTCCCCGGATTCCTACGAGCTGCACACCCATCTGGGGAACACCCTGCTGCGGATGGGACGCGTGTCGGAAGGGTGGGAGCATCTGGAACACGCCCTGCGGCTCAATCCCCGCTCAAAAGGAGCGCATTTCTATGCCGGGGCCGCCTTGATGGACATGGGCCGTTTCCCCGAAGCGGAAAAACATTTCGAGGCCGCCCTCGACCTGGACCCGCACTTCGAAGCGGCCCGGCAGCAACTCAAAAAGTTCCCTTCCGCCAAACGCGGACCGCCGGGACGGTAGCCCCGCCCTCCGGCCGCCCTTTCCCGCCTAGGCCGAGACGGGCGTCCGGTCCTCGATCTTGGTGGGCAGTCCGATCTTGTCCAGTATCTTCAGGAACGGGTCGGGGTCCAATTCCTCCACGTTGACCATGGTCTTGGCGTCCCACGTCCCCTTCACCACGAGCATCGCGGCCGCCACCGGCGGCACGCCGGCGGTGTAGGAAATGGCCTGGGCCTCCACCTCGCGGTAGCAGGCGGCATGGTCGCAGGAGTTGTAGATGAAGAGCTCCTTGTGCTTGCCGTTCTTCTCGCCTTTGATCAGGTCGCCGATGCAGGTGTAGCCCGTGTAGTTCGGCGCCAGGGAAGACGGGTCCGGCAGACAGGCCTTGAG
>JAKLDV010000057.1:0-9363 GCA_022703335.1 Elusimicrobiota bacterium | reverse complement strand
ACCGTCTTCTCCGACAGGAGCCCGACGTTCTTAAGGACGGTGAAGCAGTTGATGTAGTGGTCGCTGAACCCCATCCAGAAGCGGATGCTGTTGGCTTTGACGTTCTTGGACAGGGAGTGGAGCTCGTCGTGGCCGGTGAGGTAGACGGGCTGTTTGCCCACGACGGGAAAATCGTAGATCCACTTCTCCGAGTGACACGGTTTGCTCACCCATTTCCGGTCGATGTAGGTCCAGACCTTCTTGAACTCGCGAAAGTTGATCTCCGGATCGAAGTTGGTGGCGAAGAACTTCCCGTGGCTCCCGGCGTTGACGTCCAGGATGTCGATGGTGTCTATCTTGTCGAAGTGGTGCTTCAGCGCCAGCGCGACGTAGGCGTTGACCACGCCCGGGTCGAACCCCGCGCCCAGAATCGCGGTGACGCCCTTGGCTTTGCAGCGGTCCCGCCGCTTCCATTCGTAGTTGGCGTACCAGGGTGGGTCCTCGCAGACCTTGTCCGGTTCCTCGTGGATGGCCGTGTCGATGTAGGCGGCGCCGGTGTTGATGCAGGCCTCCAGCACCGACATGTTCACATAGGCGGTGCCCAGGTTGATGACGATGGAGGACTTCGTCTCCTCGATCAGGCGGGAGAGCGCGGGCACGTCCTTGGCGTCGATCTGCCGTGAAAAAATCTTTCCGGATTTATTCTTGATGTTGTCTTTGCGTTTGATGCTCTCGATGATCTTGTCGCATTTTTTTACTCTGCGCGAAGCGATGCAGATATCCCCCAGGATGTCGTTGTTCTGCGCGCACTTGTGGGCGGTGACATGGGCCACGCCGCCGGCGCCGATGAGGAGCACGTTCTTTTTCACTGACCAATACCTCCTTAGGACAAATTGAGGAGATAATCCTCGTAGGTAAATTCTTTGACCTTCTCGACGCGGCCGTCCAGCCGCCGCACCACGATGGCGGGCATCTGCACGCCGTTGAACCAGTTCTTCTTCACCATGCTGTAACCCGCCGCGTCGGCAAACGGGACGAGACTGCCCACTTCCAACTTCTCCGGAAACGTGTAGGTGCCGAAAACGTCGCCGGCCAGACACGTCCGCCCGGCCACCATGTACGTGTGACCGCCCCTCTGCGGGATTTCGATTTTAGCATCTGTTCGGTAAATCAACAAATCCAACATGTGCGGTTCCACCGCTCCATCCACGATGGCGATGTCGATTTCGTTGCGAACGATGTCCAAGACCTTGGTGACGAAGAAACCGGACCGGGTGACGGCGGTCTCGCCCGGCTCCAGGTAGACCTGGACGCCGAAACGGCGGGAAAATTCCGAGAGCCGGTCGCAAAACGCGTCCAGCGGATACCCCTCCTTGGTGAAATAGATGCCGCCGCCGAAACTCACCCACTCCAACCGGCGCAGCAACGGTTCGTGGCCGCGGCCGATATGGTCCAGTATCTCGCCGAACTTCTTGAAATCGTCGTTCTCGCAGTTGCAATGGAACATGGCCCCGCTGATGAGGGGAGCGGCCTCCTCGATCTCGGCGCGGGCGGTGGCCCCCAGGCGGGAGTAACGGCGGGCGGGGTCCGCCAGGTCGAAGTCCGAATGGCTCACCCCGGGATTGACGCGCAGCCCCAAGGGCAGCCCCTTCAGCGACGGGGCGTAGCGTTTGAGCTGCGAGACGGAGTTGAAGATGACCTTCGAAGCGAACGGGCGGACGGCGCGCACGTCCTCGTCAGAAAAAGCCACGCAGTAGGCGTGCACCTCTTTGCCGAACTTCTCGTATCCCAACCGGGCCTCGTACAGCGAACTGCTGGTGGTGCCGTCCATGTATTGGCGCATCAAGTCGAAAACGGCCCAGGTGGAGAAACATTTCAGCGCCAGCACCGACTTGGCGCCGGACCGTTCGCGGACGTAGCGTATTTTTTTCAGGTTTTCGAGGAGGCGGGGCTCGTCGATGAGGTAATAGGGCGTCGGAAGCGACGCGCGGTGCTCGCGGATGAGTTCCTGGATGGGCTTCTCGGCGGTGGACATCACGACCTCGGCGAAAAAATTTTCGGCGGCGAACGCGCGCCGCCGACGCGTCGATGCTGCGCGTGAATTATATCAGATTTTATTTTTTCAACGCCGTTTTTTTCGACGGCGATCGCGACCTCGCAATCGGCGGGCCGGCGAGCCCGCCCCTCGTCGATCAAAAAAATCGCCCCGGGCGACCGCGCCCGCCGAATTTTGTATATTTGCGGGATGATCGACACTCCGGCACAGGACATTCCGGGCGACCAGGAAAAAAAATACGCGGCCAAAAGTTCCGTGATGGCCGCGGTGGGCCTGACCGGCCTAAAAATCGCGGTCGGCCTGTCGACCGGGAGCCTCGGCATTCTGGCCGAGGCGGCCCACTCCGGCCTGGACCTCGCCGCCGCCGCCGTGACGTGGTGGGCCATCCACGTCGCCGGCAAACCGGCGGACCGCGATCACCGTTACGGTCACGGCAAAGTGGAGAACCTCTCCGCGTTGTTCGAAACGCTGCTGCTCCTGATCACCTGCGGATGGATCATCCACAGCGCCGCGGACCGCTTGATTTCGAGGAACGTCGAGATTGAGGTCAACGTCTGGTCGTTCCTGGTGATGTTCGTCTCCATCGCGGTGGACGTCTCCCGTTCCCGCTTGCTCTTCCGCGCGGCGAAAAAATACAACAGCCAGGCCCTGGAGGCCGACGCCCTCCATTTCAGCACCGACATCTGGAGTTCCGCCGTGGTCATCCTCGGCCTTTTCTGCGTGAAGCTGAGCGAATGGCTGAACGGTTACGAATTCCTGCACTACGCCGACGCGGTGGCGGCCATCGTGGTGGCGTTGATCGTTGTGAAGGTCAGCGTGCAGCTCGGCTGGCGGACCGTGAGCGCCCTGCTGGACACCGCGCCCGTGGGAATGGAAGAACAGATCGTCCGGGCGGTGGAGAGGATCCCAGGGGTCAAAAACTGTCATCAGGTGCGGCTGCGGCCCTCCGGGCCCGTCCTTTTTGTCGACCTCCACGTGTTGGTGGACGGCCGCCAGAGCATAAAAAAAGCCCATGCCCTGACGGAAGAGATCGAACAATGCATCCAAAAAATCGTCCCCCACTCCGACATCACCGTGCATCCCGAACCGGGATGAGCGGGATCGGCCGCGCGACGGCCCTCGTTTCAAAAAGAGAACGCCGTTTCCTTGTCGTAAGGAAACGGCGTTCTCTTTTAAACCTTCGATCGCCGGACCGGCGGGCCCCCCGTCAGGAAGAGTAGGTCGCCTCGATCTTGCAGCGCAATTGCGAACCGCAGACTTCCGGAGAACCCGGATAGAGCGCCTCGGCGCAAGTGCCGCTGCCTTCGGCGCGGGCCTGGCGGGAATCGATGACGGATTTTATCTTGGCCTCCAGGTCGAAAGCCCCCTGTCCCCCGCAACGGCCGGGACACGACACCGAGAAATCGCAGACATCGGTCGGATTGAACACACGCGTCTGGCGGTCCAGCAGGTGTTGTTGCGGCGTGACGAAATCCAACTGAACCGTCAACCGTTGGACGGAAGGGAAACGGTCTTTCATCAATCCGGCGGTGCGCACCAAGCGGTCCGCCTCCTGCCCGCGCAGGACTTTTTTTTCGTTCTTGTTGGGTCCGGTATGGGTTCTGCGTCTTTTTCGTTTAAAAAACGTCGCCATATTCTATCGGACGATCCTCCTTTCGCCGTCAATCACCAACGGTCGCGTCCGCCGCCTCCACCGCCGCGGCCATATCCCCCGCCGCCCCGGCCGAAACCTCCGCCGCCGTGGCCTCGCCCGCCTCCGCCGCCGCCCCGTTTTTCCTGGGGACGGGCCTCGTTCACCACCAGCGTGCGGGAACCCGACGGACTGCCGTTCAATTTTTGGATCGCCGCCTGCGCGCCCTCGTCCGTCGCCATTTCGACGAAGCCGAACCCGCGGGATTGGCCGGTATTGCGGTCAGTGATCAACTGAACGCTGGCCACCGGAGCAATCGCCACGAACATGGCGTGCAACTGATCCTCCGTTATTTCGTAGGGCAAACTGCCCACATACAATTTCTTTCCCATTTCACATTCTCCTTAAGTAAGTGGCCTGAAATTAAAAAGCCGCAAAGGCCAATACCTTTTGCGGCGGTGTCGGCTTGAATTGCGCTTCTATCAATATCCCATATTCACTCCGGAGTGTCAATATCTATTCCCCCCGCCGGGCCCGACGGTGCAAAAGCGGAGAGGAACTCCGCGGCCCGGGACGGGCTCCGGAACAATTCCCAGCCGTTTCCCGTTAAGGTAAAATAGGGAGGAAACCCGACAAGGAGAAACCGCATGAAAAAGAAACCGGTCGCCCCGAAGAACCCGCTGGGCCCCGAGGAATTGCGCAAAATGGACGCGTATTGGAGGGCCGCCAACTATCTGTCCGTCGGCCAGATCTACCTCTACGACAACCCCCTCCTCCGCCAACCCCTGCGGACGGAACACATCAAGCCGCGCCTGCTCGGCCATTGGGGCACGACGCCCGGCTTGAACTTCCTCTACGTGCACCTGAACCGCCTCATCAAGGCGCACGACCTCAACATGATCTTCATCACCGGCCCCGGCCACGGCGGGCCCGCGCTCATCGCCAACACCTACCTGGAGGGGACCTACAGCGAATATTATCCGAACGTCTCGCGGGACGCCGACGGGATGAAACAACTCTTCAAACAATTCTCCTTTCCCGGAGGGATTCCCAGCCACGTGGCGCCGGAAACGCCCGGTTCCATCCATGAAGGCGGAGAACTGGGATACGCGCTCGCCCACGCCTACGGGGCGGTGTTCGATAACCCCGACCTCTTGGCGGCCTGTGCGGTGGGCGACGGCGAAGCGGAAACCGGTCCGCTGGCCACCAGTTGGCATTCCAACAAGTTCCTCAACCCCGCCCGCGACGGCGCGGTCCTTCCCATCCTGCACCTGAACGGATACAAGATCGCCAACCCCACGGTGCTGTCCCGCCTGCGACGGGACGAATTGAAGAGTCTTTTCATAGGCTACGGGTACACCCCCCATTTCGTCGAGGGGGAGGACCCGAAGACCCTGCACCGGCTCATGGCGGCCACGCTCGACAAGGCGTACGCCGAGATCGCGGCCATCCAGCGCGCCGCCCGAGGGAAAAAATCCGTATCCCGTCCGGCCTGGCCCATGATCGTCTTCCGCACCCCCAAGGGCTGGACGGGACCGAAGGAGGTGGACGGAAAAAAGACCGAGGGGTCCTGGCGTTCTCATCAAGTCCCGTTTTCCGACCTGGCCCAAAACCCTCAACACGTCAAACTCTTGGAATCCTGGATGAAGGGCTATAAGCCGGAGGACCTTTTCGACAAGGACGGAAAACTCCGGCCCGACCTGGCGGCGCTGGCCCCCAAGGGAATCCGACGCATGGGAGACAACCCCCACGCCAACGGCGGCATCCTGATGAAGGACCTGCGCATGCCGGATTTCCGGAACTACGCGGTGCCGGTGCCCCGGCCCGGACACACCGAGGCCGAGGCGACGCGCGTGCTGGGGACTTTCTTGCGCGACGTGATGAAGCTGAACCGGGAGAACAACAATTTCCGCGTGTTCGGGCCCGACGAGACCGCCTCCAATCGGCTGGGCGCCCTCTTCGAAGCGACCGACAAGGCCTGGATGGCCGACGTCCTCCGGGAGGACGACCACCTCTCCCCCGACGGCCGCGTGATGGAGGTCTTGAGCGAACACCTCTGCCAAGGTTGGTTGGAAGGGTATCTTCTCACGGGCCGGCACGGGTTCTTCTCCTGCTACGAGGCGTTCATCCACATCGTCGATTCCATGTTCAACCAGCACGCCAAATGGTTGAAGACCACGTCCAAGGAAATCCCTTGGCGAAGGCCCATCGCTTCGCTGAACTATCTGCTCACCTCCCACGTCTGGCGGCAGGACCACAACGGGTTCAGCCATCAGGACCCCGGCTTCATCGACCACGTGGTGAACAAAAAAGCGGACGTGGTGCGCGTCTATCTTCCGCCCGACGCCAACACCCTGCTCTCCGTGGCCGACCACTGCCTGCGCAGCCGGAACTACATCAACGTGATCGTGGCGGGAAAACAGCCGGCGCCTCAATTCCTGGACATGGGCTCGGCCATCAAACACTGCACCAACGGCATCGGCATCTGGGAATGGGCCGGCACCGACGACGGCGGCGAGCCGGACCTGGTGATGGCCTGCGCGGGCGACGTGCCCACACTGGAGACCCTGGCGGCCGTGGACATGCTGCGGCGGGAGTTCCCCGACCTGAAGATCCGCGTGGTGAACGTGGTGGACCTGATGACGCTGCAGCCCCAGAGCGAACATCCCCACGGGCTTTCCGACAAGGACTTCGACGCCCTTTTCACCGCGGACAAGCCCATCATCTTCGCCTACCACGGCTATCCATGGCTCATCCACCGACTCACCTACCGCCGAACCAACCACAAGAACCTGCACGTGCGCGGCTACAAGGAGGAGGGCACCACCTCCACGCCGTTCGACATGGTGGTGCGCAACGACCTCGACCGCTTCCACCTCGTTGGGGACGTGGTGGACCGCGTGCCGAAACTCCAGCGGGCCGCCGCGCACGTCAAACAGACGCTCCGCGACAAACTCATCGAACACAAGGAATACATCGTCAAACACGGCGAGGATCTTCCCGCCATCCGCGACTGGAAATGGCCTTACTGAAGCGGTTCGGAAACCCGCCGAAATAGAACGATCCACCGGTCCTCTCGAACCGACGGCGGATTCCCAAACCTCGTCTGAACGGGGAGTCTAGTCCGCGGGGAACTGCGTGCGGGGGAGCGGTTCGTCCACGCGACGGCCGTCCCGTTTGAGGATGTGCGCCGGCGTGCCGCCCACGGTGCAGTTGGGCGGGACGTCGTGCATGATGATGAAGGAGTTGGCGCCCACGCGGGAGTTCTCCCCCACCGTGAGCGGGCCGAGCAGGACGCTGTTGGTGCCGATGAGGACGTTGTCTTTGACGGAGGGGTGGCGTTTGCCGCTGTGTTTGCCGGTGCCGCCCAGTGTCACGTTGTGGAACATGACGCAGTTGACGCCGATCTCGGCCGTTTCGCCGATCACCACGCCCACGCCGTGATCGATGAAGAACCCCGCGCCGATGGCGGCGGCCGGATGGATCTCCACGCCGGACCAGACCTTCGCCAGGGTGGCGAGCAACCGCGGCACCACGGGGATGCGCCACCCGTAGAGGAAATGGGCCAGCCGATAGATGAGGATGGCGTGCAGGGGCGTGTGGCAGATCAGCGTCTCCAGGAAATTCCTGGCCGCCGGATCGTTCCGGAAGATCGCCTTCACGTCCTGCAGGATGTCTGTCAGCATGGGTCCCCTTTCCTCAGGCAGTATAACACATCAACGCATCGGAGGGACGGTTACGTGTTGAACACGCCGCCGGTGTCGGCGCTGGTGACGTGCATGGCGTACCTTGCCAGCCAGCCGTGGCGGATCTTGGACTTGAAGGGCTTCCGCTTCTTGAGCCGCCGCGCCAGTTCCGCTTTTTTCACCAGCACGTCCATCCGGCCTTTTTCCGCGTCGATGCGGATGATGTCCCCCTTCTTCAGGGCCGCCACCGGCCCGCCCGCCGCCGCCTCCGGCGACACATGGCCGATGCACAAGCCGCGCGTGCCGCCGGAAAAACGGCCGTCCGTGATGAGGGCCACCTTCAGGCCCGCGCCCACGATGGCCGCGGTGGGGCTCAGCATCTCCTGCATACCCGGCCCGCCGCGCGGTCCTTCGTAACGGATCACCACCACGTCGCCGTCCTTCACCTTGCCGTTGATGATGCCGGAGAAGGCCTCCTCCTGCGACTCGAAAATGACCGCGGGCCCCTCGAAACGCATCATGTCCGGGTCCACCCCGGCCGCTTTCAGCACCGCTCCCCGCGGGGCCAGGTTGCCGAAGAACACGACCAGTCCGCCCGTCCGGCTGAACGGGGCGGCGGCTTTCCGGATCACGTTGCCGTCGGGGCCGGGGGCGGTGCGCACCGCATCTCCCAGCGTCCCCGAAACCGTGGGGACGCTCAAATCCAGACCGGCCCCGGTCTTTGAGACTTCCTTCAGGATGGCCGGGATGCCACCGACGGCGTGCACGTCCTCCATGTGCACCTCCGGACGGGACGGGCTCACCTTGCAGAGGCACGGCGTGCGCGCCGAGAGCGCGCTGATCCGTTTGAGGTCGTAGCGGATCCCCGCCTCGGAAGCCAGCGCCAGCGTGTGCAGGACGGTGTTGGTGGAGCCGCCCATGGCCATGTCGCAGATGAAGGCGTTGTCGAGCGCCGTTTTGGTGACGATGTCGCGCGGACGGATGTTCCCTTCGATGCAACGTTTCAGGGCCCGCGCGGAAATCCGCATCAGATCCTCCCGGGCCGGGTTGAGTTTCGTACGGGTCTTCTCCGCGTCGGCCCACACCTCGGCGGTGACGGTGCCGTTGCCGGGAACGGCCAGCCCGATCACCTCGCCCAGGCAGTTCATGGAATTGGCGGTGAACATACCCGAGCAGGAACCGCAGCCGGGGCAGGCCCGGTCCGCGAGCGCGGCGAGCTCCCCTTCGGATATCTTCTTCACCGCCCATCTGCCGACGCCCTCGAAGATGGAGATGAGGTCGGTGCCGTCGCGGCCGGCCAGCATGGGGCCGCCCGACACGTACACCGCCGGCACGTTGAGGCGCACCATGGCGTTGTACATGCCCGGCACGATCTTGTCGCAGTTTCCGAGCCCGATCCAGCCGTCGCAGGGATGCGCCCCGACGATGGTCTCGATCTGGTCGGTGATGAGCTCGCGGCTGGCGAGGGAATATTTCATGCCGAAATGGCCCATGGCCACGCCGTCGCACACCGCGCCGCCGACGTTGGCGTACCACACGTTGTACCCCAAGGTCTTCAGTTCCCGCTCCAGCAGGTGCCCCAGCTGTTCCAGGTGGGCGTGGCCGGGGATGTGGGTGGTGTAGGAGTTGATCACGGTGACGAAAGGTTTCCGGCGGTCTTCGATGGACCCGATGACGCCGGCGGCCTTCATGAGGCCGGCGGCGGGCAGTTTGTCCATCCCCTCCCCCACGATGCGACTGCCCTGCCGCCGCACCGCGTCGATGCCGGGATTTATATCACCTTGCGCCTGTTTGGACATGGGATTTTCTCCTGAGTGTGGTCGTTCCAGAGATTCTAGGCCGAAGCGGCGGTGTTCTTGGGGAACACGCCCCGCTTGGCTTTGGCGAGAACGTCGCGGAAATCCGACGGGAAATCGTTCTTCTGCGACAGCCAGTCGATATAGGACGGATCGTGGCGGCAGACTTCCGTCAAGGCCCGTCCGCGGTACTTGCCGAAGCTGAAGAAGGCCTCC
>JAKLDV010000056.1 GCA_022703335.1 Elusimicrobiota bacterium | reverse complement strand
CATGCAGGCTCGCTCGATCGAAGTGGGGAAAAAATATTCGGTGCCGATCCATGTCCGGTCTTCTTTCTCGGACGATGAGGGCACCCTGATCACAGGGGAGGTTTCTCGTATGGAAGAAGTCGTCGTCTCGGGAGTGGCTTTTGACCGCAATCAAGCGAAAATCAGCATGATGGACGTGCCGGACCGGCCCGGCGTGGCCGCCCGGCTTTTCGGCGCCCTGGCGAAGGTCGGCGTGAACGTGGACATGATCATCCAGTCCGCTCCCCGCGACGGGAAGAACGATATCTCTTTCACCATCTCCCGCACGGACATGAAAAAGGCGATGCCGATCCTGGAACAGGCGCGGGAAACTCTCCGGGCCCGCGAGGTGGCCTGCGACGACAAGGTGGTCAAGGTCTCCATCGTCGGCGTGGGGATGCGTTCCCATCCGGGCGTGGCCGCCCGGCTCTTCGGCGCCCTGGCGGACAACGGCATCAATATCGATATGATCTCCACGTCGGAGATCAAGGTGGCCTGCGTGGTCAAGGAGATCGACGGCGAAAAAGCGGTGCGCACCGCGCACAAGGCGTTCGAACTGGACAAGCCGCTGCCGCCCCAGAAGAAGAGAAAGAAGGGATGAAGGGCCTCCGCGCTCGAGGCTCGGCGTTTTTTTGAGGAAAAGACATGACCGATCGTAAAAAAATCCAACTCTACGACACCACCCTCCGCGACGGGGCCCAGGGGGAGGGCGTTTCTCTGACGGTGGACGATAAGCTCAAGATCGCGGTGGTGTTGGACCGGATCGGCGTCCGTTATATCGAGGGGGGATTCCCGGGCTCCAACCCCAAGGACGAGGCGTTTTTCCGTCGGGCCCGTTCGCTGCGTCTGCGGCAGGCGCGGCTGGTGGCTTTCGGCAGCACGCGCCGTCGCGACCGCACCGCCCGGCGGGACGAGAACCTCGCGGCGCTCGTCCGGGTCAAGACGCCGACGGTCTGCGTCTTCGGCAAATCGTGGGATTTTCAGGTGGTGCACGCTCTCCGGGCGTCGTTGGAGGAGAACCTCCGGATGATCTCGGACTCCGTGAAGTTCCTTCGCTCGCGGGGCCGGGAAGTGATCTACGACGCGGAGCATTTCTTCGACGGCTATCTGGCCCGCCGCGACTACGCGCTCGCCACGCTGCGCGCGGCCTGGGAAGCCGGCGCCGCCAACCTCTCCCTGTGCGACACCAACGGCGGCACCTTGCCGTTCCAGGTTCGGGACATCGTCCGCGCGGTCCGCGCCGCTCTGCCGCGGTGTCCCCTGGGGATCCATGCGCACAACGACTCGGACGCCGCCGTGGCCAATTCTCTCGAGGCGGTGCGGGAAGGGTGCGTCCTGGTGCAGGGGACGTTCAACGGCTTGGGCGAACGCTGCGGCAACGCCAACCTGGTCTCCATCATCCCGGCGTTGAAGCTGAAGATGGGGTTCGACTGCGTGAGCGACGCGCAGTTGCTGACCCTCACGGAATCCTCCCGGTATGTTTCGGAGGTGGCCAACCTGGTCCCCGACGATCATCAGCCGTACGTGGGCCACTCCGCTTTTGCGCATAAGGGCGGCGTGCATGCCTCGGCCATGGCGCGGCATACCCGCACCTACGAGCACCTGGACCCGTCCCTGGTGGGGAACAAGCGGCGCATCCTGGTGTCGGAGTTGTCCGGCAAGGCGAACGTGCACCTCAAGGCGAAAGAGTTGAAGTTGGATTTCGAGAAAGACCCGAAAGCCGTCGAGCGGGTGATCGCCGAGGTGAAGAACCTGGAGAACCAGGGATATCAATTCGAAGGGGCCGAGGGGTCGTTCTCCCTGCTGGTCTCCAAAGTCCTCAAATCGCACCGGCCGTATTTCGATCTGAAGGCCTTTCGCGTCATCGTGGAGAAGGACCGCAAGACGGGTCGTCTCGTTTCCGAGGCGACCCTCAAGGTGGCGGTGGACGGCCGGGAAGAACATACCGTCGGGGAAGGGAACGGCCCGGTGGACGCCCTGGACCGCGCGCTGCGGCGGGCCTTGGAGAATTTTTATCCCAATCTGCGGCAGATGTCCCTCCGGGATTTCAAGGTGCGCGTGATCAACGCCACGGCCGGCACGGCGGCGAAGGTGCGCGTGCTGGTGGTCTCCCGGGACCAGAAGGACGAGTGGGGAACCATCGGCGTCTCCGAGAACATCATTGAGGCCTCCTGGCAGGCGTTGGTGGATGCCGTCGAATACAAACTCATGAAGGACGGCCGGGGATAGGCGGCCGCCCCCGTCTTCCGGAGGGGGCCCGAGGGGGTTTCGAGGGATGGATTCCGAAAGCCTCAACGAAAAACCGCCGGAACCGCCGGCGGAGGAAAAAACGCCGCGCGGCATGAGTTTTACGAAGACGGAGGCGGAACTTTTCATACTGCTTCTGATCGTCTTGGGCGTCGGCGTCATCGCGGTGCTCAAGGGATATCTGGAGCACCGGTCCCGGCCGGTGCCCGCCCACCCGCAGATGACGGTTTCCGAGGAGGCCTTCCCTCCGGAAAAGCCGGTGGCGGAGGTGCCGGTGAAACCGAAAAAGGCCGAGGAACACCGGGTCGTCATCGATGGGGAAGATCTGGAACTTCCTTCCCGGGACGTGCGGCTGGAGCCCGCGCCGGAAAAGAAAAAACCGAAAGAGCCGGCGGAAGAGCACGAAATCACGTTCGAATGAACGCCGCAATTTTTAAATCGTTAGAGAAACGAGAGGACGTCGGGCCGTGAAAAATCAACGCACCAAAAAGTCGAAGGATCCTGAAACGGGCGGGCAGTTTTCGGCGGCGGGCGGGCCGCCGCGCATCGGGGTGTTCGTCGTCGCCGGCGCGCCGTCGGCCGACGAGACTTTGACGCGGAATCTGACGCTCAGCGTGGAAAAGGGGATTCGGCTGGCCGGGGCCGAGTGCGCGCGGTTCCTGTTTTCGGGGCCGGGCCTTGTCCACGGCCGCGACGGACATTCCTGCCGGTTTCCGCGGCGGGACCTCTGGGCGGACGAAGTGGAATGCGCCGCGATGTCCGCCGGGTTGGACGGCTTGGTGCTGTGTGCCGATGGGAACGACGCGGCCGCGGGTCTGTTGCTCGGCGCCGTGCGCCTGAACAAGCCGGCCCTGTTCGTTCCTCTGCAGGGCTCGCAGGTTTTTCCGGACCCTCGGGCCGCGTTGGCGGCCGACGCGCTGTCCGCAACGGCCAAACAACTGGCGCGCTCCCGCACGGTGCCGACGGGTTTTGTCTGGCCGCATGTCCCCGCCGATCCGGCGCTCGACGATTATCCGTCCCACGCCGTCGCCTGTCTGAGCGAGGTGCTGGGAGCGTCCCTTCCGTTGTCCTCCACGGTGCCCACGGGTTCCGGGGAACAGATGAATTTGGCGGCTTCGGCGGGTCAACGGGCGGTGGATCTGGTGCGGCAGAACTTGTCCATTCGCCGGCTTCTGATGGTGAACGCCTTCTTGAACGCCGCCCGCCTGGATGCCGCGTTCGGCGGTTTTTCCGAGGCGCTTGTCTTCCTGTTGGCCCTGGCGCATGAGGCCGGTGTGAAACTCTCGCTGGAGGTGCTTGCCGACGTGGAACGCAAGACGCCGCAGATATGTCGGTTGCACGGCGAGGCCTCCCACCACCTCAAAGACCTGCACGGCGCCGGCGGCATCCCCGCCGTTCTCGCCGCGTTCAAGGGACTGTGGTTGCCGCATTCCACCGTCAGCGGGCGCGGCATCAACGAATTGGCCAAGTCGGTCCGAGTCCGGGAGACGCGCGTGATTCGTTCCGGCGCGCCTTACCGCGCCGAGGGCGGTGTTGTGGTCTTGAAAGGCAACCTCGCCCCGCAGGGGGCGTTGTTCCGCGTGCCGCCGGAGTTTCCGTCGAAAATGGGCCGGTTCCTCGGCACCGTGAAGGTGTTTGATTCCCGCGAGGACGCCCTGAAGGCCTTGCTGGAGAAAAAGATCGTCAAAGGCGACCTGGTGGTGGTGCGTTATGAAGGGCCCCGGGGCGGTCCGGGATTGAGGCCTTTGGGCCTGCTGGCGCACGTGCTGGCGGCGCAGGGGTTGACGGACACCGTCGGCCTTCTCACCGACGGGGCCTGGGGGAACGCCTTGCCGTCGGGGTTGGCGGTGGAGTTCTCGTCTCCCGAAGCGACGGAAGGCGCGGCGTTGTCGGTTCTGCGCGACGGCGACCGGGTGGACGTGGACCTGTCCACCCGTCGGCTCAATGTGCATCTCACCGATACGGAGATGAAGGTCCGTTTGGCGCGCTGGCACGTTCCGCCCGGCCGCGCCCGAAACGGGTTTTTGGCCCGCTACGTCCGTTCCGTGGGACCGGTTTTGGAAGGGGCGGTGTTGAAATAGCGGCCCCCGCCCTCCGGCGGGCACGCCTTCCCGCGGGGTCGTTTTGTCGACGGAAAATAAATAAAAGGCATTGACAAAATCCAAGAGGTGCGATAAACTAAGCCTGTTATGAATCCTCGTTCGCTGAAAGGCCTGTTGTTGGTTCTCGTGAGCCTGCCCGTGGTCCTTGGATCACGGGGGCTTTGCCTTTCGGCGGCGGTCAAATAGCGAAACGCCTTAAAAAGCCGGAAGCCAAAAAGCCCCCACAGTCCAAAAAGACTGTGGGTTTTTTATTTTTGGCCGTCTTAAAATAATGTAAAATGGGGGCTCCTGTCTTGAAAACACAAGCCTCGTATACCCATTCCGTCCGTCGCGGAAATGTCAGGTGGGAGCGATTTTTCTCCATTTTTAAGGGAGAGATACAATGGAATTAACGGGTGCACAGATCGTGGTGGGAAGTCTGGTCCGGGAAGGCGTGAAAGTCGCTTTCGGCATTCCCGGCGGCCAGGCGCTGCCGCTCTACGACGCCCTCTACGACGCTCCTTTCCGCCTGGTGCTGACCCGGCACGAACAGGGCGCTTCCCACATGGCCGACGGTTACGCGCGCGCTTCCGGAAAGGTGGGCGTGTGTTTCGCCACCTCCGGCCCCGGCGCCACCAACCTCATCACCGGGCTGGCCAACGCCTATATGGACTCCATCCCGGTGGTGGCCATCACGGGACAAGTCCGGACCGGCGTCATCGGTTCCGACGCTTTTCAGGAGGCGGACGCCACGGGCTGCACCCGTTCCGTCACCAAACATAATTTCCTGGTGAAGGACGTGCGGGACTTGGCGCGCATCATCCGCGAGGCGTTCCATATCGCCGCCACGGGGCGGCCCGGTCCGGTGCACATCGACGTCCCCGTGGACGTTCAAAGGGCGAAGACGCCTTTCGTGTGGCCCGCGACCGTGCGCATCCGTTCCTACCGGCCCATCAGCGCTCCTTCGGACGACGACGTGCGGCGGGCGGCGGAGCTCATCCGTCGCGCCCAGCGTCCGCTGCTCTATGTGGGGGGCGGCGTCATTTCGTCCGGGGCTTCCGACGCCCTTCGGCGTGTGGCTGAGAAAACGGACACGCCCGTGGCCAACACGCTCATGGCCAACGGGGCCATCCCCTTCGACCATCCCCTCGCGCTGGGGCCTCTGGGCATGCACGGTAAATACGTGAGCAACATGGCCCTCCAACATTGCGACCTGCTGATCAGCTGCGGCGCCCGTTTCGATGACCGGGTGACGGGGGACCTGAAGAAATTCTCCCCCAAGTCGAAGAAAATCCATTTCGACATCGACCCGGCCTGCATCAACAAGAACGTGCCGGTGGACGTGGGCGTGTTGGGGGATGTGCGACGGTCTCTCGAGAAACTTCTTCCGTTGGTTTCCCGTAAGAGCCACCCCGTCTGGCGGAGAGAGATCAAGGCCTGGGACAAGAAGCATCCTTTGTCTTATCGCCTGGGGGACGGTCTCGTGAAGCCCCAGCACGTTATCAAGACCCTTCACCGTCTCACGCGCGGGGAGGCGCTGGTGGTGACGGGCGTGGGCCAGCATCAGATGTGGTCCATGCAATGGTATCAGGCCAAACGCCCCCGGCATTTCCTGAGTTCCGGCGGTCTGGGCACCATGGGGTTCGGTTTTCCGGCGGCCATCGGGGCCAAGCTGGCCCGGCCCGACCGAACGGTGGTGTCCATCGAGGGGGACGGCTCCTTCCAGATGACCATGACCGAAATGGCCATCGCGGTGCGGGAACATATCCCCATCGTGGTGATCCTGCTGAACAATTACTACCTGGGCATGGTGCGGCAATGGCAGCAGCTTTTCTACAACAAACGTTTCTCCTCGACGGCCCTCACCGTCAAAGGGGCCAACGCCGCCGACGGCAAGGAGCCCACTCCGGGACGCGATCCCTACGTGCCGGACTTCATGAAATGGGCCGCGGCGTACGGCATTGAGGGGTATCGCTTGACCAGGAATGAACAGGTGGAGGGCGCCCTCCGGAAGGCCTTGGCCGCCAAGTCCCCCGTTTTGGTGGAGGCCATCATCCCGCGGGACGAGAACGTGTTTCCCATGATACCGGCGGGCATGGGCGTGGAGAACATCATCGTCGATATGGCGTAAAAGTCTTTGACGTCGAAATAATTCCAATAGGACATGAGGATTGAAATCATGAAGAAACTTCCGACAAAAACGTCCGACGGCGCGACCGACATCGTCAAAACCAACGGCAAGAAAGACCGCCACACGCTGTCGTGCCTGGTGGAGAACAAGGCCGGCGTGTTGGCTCGGGTGTCGGGGCTTTTTTCTGCCCGGGGCTACAACATCGATTCTTTGGCCGTCGGGGAGACGGAGATCCCGGACGTGTCCCGCATGACCATCGTGGTCAAGGGCGACGAGAAGATCCTCGAACAGGTGCTGAAACAGCTCGATAAGCTGGTGGACGTCATCAAGGTCTCCGACTATCGCGCCACGCCCCACATCGAGCGCGACCTGGCCCTCATCAAGGTCAAGGCCAATAAATCCAACCGGTCCGAGCTGATGCAGATTTGCGACATCTTCCGCACCAAGATCATCGACGTCGCCGCCGACGCCGTCGTGATCGAGGCCACGGGGGACGAGGAGAAGATTCAGGCTTTTTTGGAAATGTTGGAGCCCTTCGGCGTCATGGAGATGAGCCGCACCGGCATCGTGGCCATCGCCCGGGGCAAAAACGTTCTGTCGTTGAAAAAATAGGGAGGCAACACACATGAAAACCGGTAACAAATCGATGAAGACGAAAATCTATCACGACAAAGACGCCGATCTGAAGATGCTCAAGGGAAAGAGAGTCCTGATTTTGGGCTACGGGTCCCAAGGCCACGCCCAGGCGTTGAATCTCAGGGATTCCGGCGTCAACGTGTCGGTCACCGAACTGCAGGGCAGTCGGGGCTACGATCTGGCGGTGAAACACGGCTGGAAACCCGGGGTCAATCTGTTGACCAACAACGTGGAAGCCGTTAAGAAAGCGGATTGGGTCCATTTCCTTCTGCCGGACGAACTTCAAGCCCGGATTTGGCGGTCGGACGTGCAGCCGAACATCAAAAAGGGCGTGGTGCTCTCCTGGTCCCACGGTTTCAACATCCGTTACGGGCAGATCGTTCCGCCCAAAGAGGCCGATGTGGTGATGATCGCCCCCAAGGGGCCCGGCCATCTGGTGCGCCGGACCTATGAAGAAGGCAAGGGCACTCCGGCGTTGGTGGCGGTGGAACAGAACTATTCCGGCAAGGCGAAACAGATGGCGCTGGCCTACTGCAAGGCCATCGGCGCCACCCGGGCCGGCGTCCTGGAGACCACCTTCACCGAGGAGACCGAAACCGACCTCTTCGGCGAACAGAACGTCCTTTGCGGCGGGACCGTGGATCTCATCAAAATGGGGTTCGAGACCCTCGTGGAGGCGGGCTATCAGCCGGAGATCGCCTATTTCGAGTGTCTCCATGAGCTCAAGCTCATCACCGACCTGATCCAGGAGGGCGGCATCGGCTGGATGAATTATTCCATCTCGGACACCGCCGAATACGGCGAATACAGCCGCGGGCCGCGCCTCATCAACGAGCAGACCCGCGAGATCATGCGGAAGAACCTGAAAGAAGTCCAGGACGGTTCCTTCGCCAAGGAATACATCTTGGAGAAGTCCGTCGGAGCGCCGGTGTTCAACTCGGCCCGCAAAGCCATGGCCCGTCATCCCATCGAACAAGTGGGGGCGGAATTGCGCTCCATGATGCCGTGGCTTAAAAAGAAAGAATAGAGGCGGTTTAAGGTTTGGAGTGAAAAGTTAAAAGTTGAGGATAGGGGGCACCCTGTTTTTTCCCTTACTTTACGCTTTCAACTTTAAACTTTTAACGAGGTATCTATGAGGAAATTTCGTCTCTCTCCCGTCGCCTACGACGGCTGGAAATTCATCATCGTCGGCCTCTTTCTGGGGGGCCTTTTCCTGTTCCTGGGGGCGTGGTTCGCCAAGGTGGTGGGGGTCCTGTGTCTTTTGTTCGCCGGGTTTTGCGTGATGTTTTTCCGCGACGCCGACCGGCAGATCCCGGACACCGACGGCATCCTGTCGCCCGGGGACGGCACCGTGATGGAGATCTCCACGGTGGACGGCGAGGGATACGGCCGCGGCAAGGTGGTCCGGATATTCCTGTCCATCTTCGACGGGCACATTCAGCGGGCGCCCGTCTCGGGCACGGTGACGGCGTTGCGGTACATGCCGGGCATCTTCCTGGACGCCCGCGACCCGCGCGCGTCGTTCGCCAACGAGAGCAACGCCGTCGACTTCGAGACCTCCTGGGGAAAGATCACGGTGAAACAGATCGCCGGGCTCATCGCGCGGCGCATCGTCTGTTGGGTGAGACGGGACGATTTCGTCAACGCCGGGGACCGCATCGGGCTCATTCGGTTCGGTTCCCAGGTGGACCTGTACGTGCCCATGGAAACGGAGATTCTGGTCAAAGAGGGGGATAAAGTCTTGGCCGGACTGTCCATCATCGGCCGCCATCCGCTGGCGGCCAAGTTGGCGGGTTCGGACGCGTCCTCCGCGCCGGATGCGCAAAAGGGAGAAAAAAAATGAAACCGCCCCGCATTGTGCCGTCTTTGTTCGAAACGCAGCCCAACATGCCGGAGTTGCCGCCTCCGTCCACGGCCCCCAAGCCGCGCCTGCGCCAGGGCATTTACATGCTCCCCACCCTTTTCACCGTCGGGAACATGGCGCTGGGTTTCTTTTCGCTGATCAAGACCATGGCGCACGAGTTCAGCGCCGCCGCCACCGCGGTCATCGTCGCCCATGTGCTCGACATCCTCGACGGCCGCGTGGCGCGCCTCACCAAGACCGAGAGCAAGTTCGGCATCGAGCTCGATTCGCTGGCCGACTGGATCTCCTTCGGCATCGCGCCGGCCTTCATGATGTATGAGCTGGTGTTGAAGCAGAACCGCCTGTGGGGTTTCCCCGTCGCCCTCCTCTTCGTCATCTGCGGCGGACTGCGGCTGGCCCGGTTTAACATCAAGGCCCATATGGGCGAAGCCAAGACCCCCTACTTCGTCGGCCTGCCCATCCCGGCGGCCGGCGGCATGCTGGCCATCTTCACCCTGCTCTACGACATCCTCGAGGTGGGCAAACCGGTGCGCACGTTGAAGGTGGTGATGAAACAGGTGCCGGCGTTCTATGATTTCGTGCCGGCCATTATGTTCGTGTTGGCGCTGCTGATGGTGTCTCAGGTGCGGTACTCGTCCCTGAAACAGATCAACCTGCTCCGGCCGCGCACCATGCGCGCCCTGGTGTTCACCCTGGTGGCGATCCTGATGATCTACGTCTATCCACAGAACACCATCTTCATCCTTTATGTCTCCTACATCGGCTGGGGGATGATCGATTACTTCCTGCGGCACGTCCGCAAGGAGCGGCCGGAGAATGCGCCGGGGTATCAGCACGACACCTACGGGAAATAGATTTTCGAGGAGAAGAGGACATGGACGCTAAAAAGGTTTTCGTATTCGACACCACGCTGCGCGACGGGGAACAGTCTCCCGGCGCGGCGCTCAATATGGATGAAAAACTCCAGGCCGCCCGCCAGTTGGCGGCGCTGGGCGTGGACGTGATCGAGGCGGGGTTCCCCGTCTCCAGCCCGGGCGATTTCGAGGCGGTCCAACGCGTGGCGCGCGAGGTGAGGGGCCCGCAGGTCTGCGGGCTGGCCCGCGCCGTCAAGGGCGACATCGACGCCGCCTGGAACGCGGTGAGGCCCGCCAAACGGCCGCGCATCCACACCTTCATCGCCACCTCCGATCTGCACATCGAACGCAAACTGAAGATGACCCGTCCGCAGGTGCTGGCCCGCGCCGTTGAGGCGGTGCGTTACGCCAAGAAATACACCGACAACGTGGAGTTCTCGCCGGAAGACGCGGTGCGTTCCGATTTCGGGTACCTCTGTTCCGTGGTGCAGGCCGTCATCGAGGCCGGCGCCACCACGGTCAATATCCCGGATACCGTCGGCTACGCCATCCCGGCGGAGTTCGGCGAGCTCATCCGACGGCTCATCCAGCGCGTGCCCAACATCCACCGGGCGATCGTTTCCGTGCACTGTCATAACGACCTGGGCCTGGCCGTGTCCAATTCCTTGGCCGCCGTCAAGGCCGGGGCCCGGCAGGTGGAATGCACCATCAACGGCATCGGCGAACGCGCCGGCAACGCTTCCCTGGAAGAGGTCGTGATGATCCTGAAGACGCGCCGCGATTTCTTCGGTCTGGAGACCGGCATCAACGCGCGCGAGATCGCCCGCACCAGCCGGCTGGTGTCCAAACTCACCGGCATCGCCGTGCAGCCCAACAAGGCCGTGGTGGGCGCCAACGCCTTCTCCCATTCTTCCGGCATCCATCAGGACGGAGTGATCAAGGAGCGCACGACCTATGAGATCATGGACCCGGCCGCGGTCGGCATCGAGGAGAGCACCCTTCTCCTCACGGCGCGGTCCGGCCGCAACGGCGTGAGCAACCGCTTCAAACACCTGGGATACCGGGTGACGGGCCCCAAGCTCGACGACCTCATGGAAAAGTTCAAGGCGCTGGCGGACAAGAAAAAATATGTGTTCGACGACGACCTCATCGCCCTGCTGGAGGAGGACAAATCTTCCCGGCCGGAGGCGTTCACCTTGGACTATTTGAACACCTCGTCCGGCACGGGCGTGGTGCCCACCGCCACCGTGCGCCTCCGCAAAAAGGACGAAGTCCTTCAGGAGGCGGCCTGCGGCGACGGCCCCGTGGACGCGGCCTATCGCGCCATGGACAAGATCGTCGGTCTGCGGCCGAAACTGCTGGATTACACCCTCCACGCCATCTCCTCCGGCAAGGACGCCCAGGGAGAGGTGACGGTGAAGGTGGAAAAGGACGGGCTCGTCGTCTCCGGCAAGGGGACCTCCACCGATATCATCGAGGCCAGCGCCAAGGCCTATCTGAACGCGCTGAACAAGCTTTCCGTCCCGGGGCGCGGGAAGCCGTCCGCCAAGAACATCAAGGTCCGGCTCTGAGGACGCCCATGGGAAAGACTCTCTTCGACAAAGTCTGGGATCTGCACACCGTCCGCGTCCTTCCGAACGGACAGACCCAGCTTTTCATCGGACTGCACCTCATCCACGAGGTCACCAGCCCGCAGGCCTTTCAGATGCTGCGCGAGCGCGGCCTGAAGGTGGCCTATCCCCAACGCACCTTCGCCACCGTGGACCACATCGTTCCGACGGACTCGCAGACGCGGCCGTTCCCAGATCCGTTGGCGGAGGAGATGATCCGCGCTCTGGAGAAGAACACCCGGGAGTTCGGCGTTAAATTCTTCGACATCGCCGGCGGGTGGCAGGGCATCGTGCACGTGGTCGGTCCGGAACAGGGACTCACGCAGCCGGGGATGACCGTGGCTTGCGGCGATTCCCACACCGCCACGCACGGGGCTTTCGGGGCCATCGCTTTCGGCGTCGGCACCACGCAGATCCGCGACATCCTCTCCACGCAGACCATGGCCCTTTCCCGGCCCAAAGTGAGGAGGATCCGCGTCACCGGTAAACTGTCCAAGGGCGTCTACGCCAAGGACGTCATCCTGGCCGTCATCCGCCAACTGGGCGTGAACGGCGGCATCGGATTCGCCTATGAGTTCGCCGGAGAGGTCATCGACCGCATGACCATGGAAGAACGCCTCACCGTCTGCAACATGGCCATCGAAGGCGGCGCCCGGGTGGGTTACATCAATCCGGACAAGACCACCGTCGAGTTCCTCCGCGGCCGGCCCTATGTGCCGAAAGGCGCGGAGTTCGACGAGCTTTCGGCGTGGTGGCTGTCCATGGCGTCGGATAAGGACGCCGCCTACGGCGACGAGAGGACCATGGACGGCCAAGGCATCGAGCCGTCCGTGGCGTGGGGCATCAACCCCGGCCAGACCGTCGGGGTCAGCGAAAAATTGCCCCTGCCGTCGGACGTCCCGGCGGACCGGCGTTCGGCGCTGGAGGAGGCCTATAGGTTCACCTCGTTCGAGCCCGGCCGCCCCGTCAAAGGATTGCCCATCGACGTGGCGTTCGTCGGCTCCTGCACCAACGGCCGTCTGTCCGACCTGCGCGAGGCCGCCAAGGTGGCCAAGGGACACAAGGTGGCCAAAGGGGTGCGGGCCATCGTGGTTCCGGGTTCGCAGAACGTTTTGCGCGAGGCGGAAAAAGAGGGGCTGCATGAGATTTTCCGGGCGGCCGGGTTCGAGTGGCGCCAGGCGGGCTGTTCCATGTGCCTGGCCATGAACGCCGACCAGCTCAAAGGGCGCGAAACCAGCGCGTCCAGTTCCAACCGGAACTTCATCGGACGACAAGGCAGTCCCACGGGACGGACCCTCCTGATGAGCCCGGCCATGGTGGCCGCGGCCGCCATCGAGGGCCGCGTGGCCGACTGCCGGGAGTATCTATGACGCTCGACACACGCATCGCCAAGATCCAGGGGCGCGCCGTGGCCGTGCCGGGGAACGAGATCGACACCGACCGCATCATGCCGGCCCGTTATCTGAAATGCGTCACCTTCGAGAAGCTGGGGGAGGTGGTCTTCCAGGACGAGCGGTTCGACGAAAAAGGGGCCCCAAAAAAACATCCCCTGAACGACCCGCGCCATCGCGGGGCCAACATCCTGGTGGTGAACAAAAATTTCGGCTGCGGGTCTTCGCGGGAACACGCCCCGCAGGGGATCCTCCGTTCCGGCATCAAGGCCGTCCTCGGCGAGTCGTTCGCCGAGATCTTTGCCGGGAACTGCGCCGTCATCGGCCTGCCGGTGGCCACCGCCGGCGAACAGGACGTCCGCCGGCTCATGGACGCCGTCGAGAAGGACCCGTCCTGCGAGGTGACGCTGGATATCGAGGGGAAAAAGGCGGTGTGCGGGGAGCTGTCGTTTCCGGTCTCGATGCCTGAATCGGCGCGGAAGTCCTTTTTGGAGGGCACGTGGGATTCCACGGCCATCCTGATGTCCGCGCGGGACGAGGTGCGCCGGACCGCCGAACGACTCCCCTATCTGAAAGGGACGGTGAAGCCCCGATGACGGAAAGTTCCGGTCCTGAAAAACGCGGCGCTCCCCGCGCGGCCACGGATTTCGTGGTGGAGCTCTATGAATTGGACAACCGCACCCTCATCGGCATCGGCCGGCTGCAGAACCTGTCGGTCTCCGGCGCCTGCGTGGAGTCGGTCAGCGTGCTCGCCGAAAAGACGGGCGTGGTGGTCCGTCTGCTGCTGGGCAAGCGCCACCTCCTGACCCTGCCCGCGGACGTGGTCTGGGTGCGCAACCTGCCCAACACGCGGCAATACGGCATCCGGTTCGGGGGATATCCGGAAGGCGCCCGTCAACTCGTCGTCAAGTTCGTGGAAGAGTATTTCAGCGAGTTGAAGGGGACGGATTTCCTCGCCAACCCTCCCGGCAATTATTGATTTTTAAGACAGTGTGGTCGGCGCGCCGTGCGATCTCCGGCGCGTCCCGCGTCATCCCGGAATTCAAAATTCTCTGAGGAGGAGTCACATGGGTTCGGCCTCATCCGCGCAGAAACCGAAAGGCGCAAACAAGGACAAAAAATACAGGATCGCCGTCATGCCCGGCGACGGCACGGGTCCGGAGGTCATCGCCGAGGGCATCAAGATCCTCAAGGCGGTGGCGGCTTCGGAGGGGTTGTCGTTCGAATGGATCCCCTACGACCTCGGCGGGGAACGCTATAAAAAAACGGGCGAGATACTGCCCGGGTCCGCGCTGGCGGAACTGCGCAAGGTGGACGCCATCTACCTCGGCGCCATCGGTCATCCCGACGTGAAACCCGGCATCCTGGAAAAAGGCCTCCTGCTGCAGCTGCGGTTCGAGCTGGACCAATACATCAACCTGCGGCCCGTGAAACTTTATCCCAACGTGGATAGTCCGCTCAAGAACAAGGGGCCCCAGGACATCGACTTCGTCGTCGTGCGGGAGAACACCGGCGGGATTTACACCGGCATGGGCGGCGCTTCCATGGTGGGCACCAAAGACGAGGTGGCCACCCAATTGATGGTCTATACGCGGCCCGTGGTGGAGCGGTGCATCCGCTATGCCTACGAATTCACCCGCAAGCGCAACAGGAAAAAACAGCTGACCCTGGTGCACAAGAACAACGTGCTGACCCATTGCGGCGACCTGTGGGTCCGCACCCACAAGGAAGTGGGGGACAAGGATTACAAGGACATCAAACAGGACTATAACCACGTGGACGCTTGCACCATGTGGATGGTGAAAAACCCCGAATTCTACGACGTCATCGTGACGGAGAACCTTTTCGGAGACATCATCACCGACCTGGGCGCCATGATTCAGGGCGGCATGGGCATCGCCGCCGGAGGGAACATCAATCCGGAAGGGGTTTCCATGTTCGAACCCATCGGCGGCTCGGCCCCCAAATACACGGGGAAGAACGTCATCAATCCGTTGGCCGCCGTCTGCGCCGGCGGCATGATGCTGGAAACGCTCGGCGAGGAAAAAGCCGGCAAACGGGTGGAAGACGCCGTTTTCAAGTTGTTGTCCAGCGGCAAAATGAAGAGCCTG
>JAKLDV010000055.1 GCA_022703335.1 Elusimicrobiota bacterium | reverse complement strand
GCCGTGGCCCCACATCAGCCCGGCGCCGTAGAACAGCGCGATGGCCGCGGAGGCGATGACGAACAGCGCCAGCAGGTTCCGGTTCTCCTGCGGTTTTCGGAACGCCGGCGCCATCGCCCGGATCATCAGCAACAGCCACAACACCAGTCCGACGAAGAGGAAGATCTGCCAGAACCGGCCCAGGTCCACGTATTCGTAGCCCTGGTGGCCGAACCAGAAGTTGGTCGTCAGCCCCATCTTCTGGCGGACGCCGAACCACTGTCCCGCCAGCGATCCGGCGACGATGATGAGCAGGCACACGAAGAGGAAGTTGACCCCGGCCCGCTGGAACTTCGGCTCATGGCCGGACACGGCCGGCGCCACGAAAAGACCCGTGGCCAGCCACGCTGTGGCGATCCAGAAGATGCCGAGCTGCACGTGCCAGGTGCGGGTCACCGCGTAAGGCAGCCATTGGGCCAGCGGGATCCCGTAGAAGCCGGTGCCTTCCACCGCGAAGTGGGCGGTCAGCGCGCCCAGCCCCACCTGGGCCACGATCAACGCCCCCACCACCCAAAAATATTTCAAGGTCGCCTTCATCGAGGGCGTGGGGTTCAGCGCCAAAAGGGGATCGTTCGCCGGCGGCGCCATCGGTTCTTCCCCCCGGCGGCGGAGGACCGCGTTCGCCCACGTCAGCGCGCCGATGCCCGCCAGAAGGAAAACGAAACTCAGCACCGACCACACCACGATCTGCCCCGTCGGCCGGTTGCCCACCAGGTCTTCCGGAGGCCAGTTGTTGGTGTAGGAGATGTTCTTGCCGGGCCGGTCCGTGACGCAGGCCCACGACGTCCAGAAAAAGAAAGCGTTCAGGGGCCCCTGTCGTTCCGCGTCTTTGAGGCTGTCGGCCGGAATGGCATAGGCGTTTCGGAGTTCCGCCAGCGCCGGGTCGTTCCCGAAAAGGCCGGCGTAATGTTTCCCCACCGCCGCGATGGCTTCCGCGCGGTCCGGGGAGACCGTCAGGTTCCCGGTGGCGGCATCATAGGTATTGGCCCGGAGGAGCTGCGTCAGGCGTGTTCGCAGGACGGCCTGTTCTTCCGCGTCGCATTCGGCATAGGGTTTGCCGCGTTCGGCCTGGGCCCAGCGGTCCAGCAGCCAGACCGCTTCCCGGTGCAGCCAATCCGCGGACCAGTCCGGCGCCACGTACGCGCCGTGGCCCCACACGCTGCCCAACTCCTGTCCGCCCAGAGACTGCCATACCTGTTGGCCGGTGCGGATGTCTTCGCCCGTCATCAGCACGGTTCCGTCGGGCGTCGTCACGCGGTTCGGAATCGGCGGTGCCTGATGGTAGATTTCCCGGCCGTAATAGCCGAGGATGGAAAAAGAAAAGACCAAGACCGCCCCCATGGCGATCCACAGTTTTTTGTAATTCATGAAAACCTCCGTCGATTTTTAAAAAGCACGATTAACAGGAAACTCCCGCCTGAAGCTTCCCCGGGACCGGATGAATCTTTCCGATGAGGAGAACGAGAGGCTCTATTATAGGAAACAGGGGATTAGTTTAGAGGAAAAAAGGGAGCTTCTTTATGACGGGGGTCATGATCAATCGATTATTTTCCCAACGGTCGGGTTTGTTTTTTTCTGCAGCGTCAGATATTTGTAGTAAAGAGTCCGGGGGACCCCCCACTCCTTTAATTTGAGTGGAGAGAATTCCGTGTCGTAGCGGTAGTCCCTTTTCAAGTCATACGCCAGGAGGTTGGGAACGATGTAGTCCGGTTCCCATTTTCTTAAGAACTCGCGGGTCGAAAGATACGTGTCCTCGGTGGTCTCCGGGCCCAGGATCAGGTAGAAGATCACCCCGATCCCGTGGTTTTTCAGCATCCGGATCGCCCTTTCGGTCTGGAGCAAGTTGATTTTTTTATTATAGCGCTCCAGCGTTTTGGGGTCGACGGCTTCGATTCCGAGTTTCACCCGCTTCACGTTTAATTCGCGGAGCCACTTGACCTTTTCCTCATTCAGACAGTCCGCGCGTCCGTCGACGGTAAATTCCTTGTCAAGGCGGTTTTTTTTGAATTCACGGTCCAACGCCCGGAGCCGCCCGATGGGGCTGAACGGAAAATTCAGGTCCAGGAGATAAATGCTCTTCTCCTTTCGTGAACGGAGGTCTTCGGTCACCGTTTTCTCCTCCACATAGCGGACAGGGGCCGTCGACGACCGGTAGAATTGCCCGCTCAGACAGAAAGAGCATTGATACCGGCATCCCAAGCTTGTCACCGCCGTGTCCGTTTTTTGATCGGAAGGATAGAGCTGGGCCAGATTCGGCGGCACATCCAAGGCCATTTTCGAAAACGGGAGGATACCCCGTCGCTTTTTTCGAAGGACGCCGAGTATTTCGGAAGAGGGTTCCCCCGTGAAGAGGCAATCGAAATCGGGAAGGAATCTCCGGGCATCCAGGCGGTAGAAGGGGCCCAGCCCGACGGTGAAAATACCGCGTTTCCGCAGAAGTCTGGAAAAATGGGCCGCAATGAACGGATTCCCCCATTCCGTCGTGGGGATCAGCGGGTCTCCTCCCATGATGACGACGGTGCGGGGGCTCCAGGACAGAACGGTTTCCAGGACCTCGCCGTAGAGGCTCCCCTTTCCGTTCACCCCGTCCACGAACGTTTCGTAATGGTCGAACATCCATTTTAAGCTCCAGTGCCCTCGGGCGCCGGTGTGGTCGGCATTATAGACCGTGTGGGATATGCCCGCATCGCTCAAAAAGGCGGACAGGTAAGCCAGCGACAGCGGTATTTTGTCGTTGTGGCTGCCCAGGAAACGGTAAAAGGGAGGGTTCAATAAAACGACGTCCAACGAGGGGGGAGGGGCGGTCGGGCGCATCGGTTATTTTCCGACGAAGTGACGTTTGAGAAGACGGAATGTCATAAAGAGATAGCCCGCCCCTTTTTTCAGCAGGCCCGGCAGGGAAGGGGCCGTTTTCGACGACCCGAATCGCCTCGGTTCCGAGACGTAGGGGACCTCCACGATCCGCGCCTTTTTTTCAAAAAGAGAATAGAGCATTTCGATGAAATATTCGCCGTAGACCCCCTGGAGCGCATGGTCCTTTATCAAAGGAGCGCGAACGGCGATGTAACCGCTCGTCCAATCGTTGAATTCGACCCCGAAGAGTTTTTTCAAGACCCGGTTTAAGAGGCCGCTCGACATTTTTTGGAATTTGACGGGGAGCGAGGCGTTTCGGCCGGTGAAATCCCGGCTTCCCGGGATAAAACGGGACGGAACCACGGCATCGGCCTGCCCCTGTTGGATGAGTCGGATCATTTGGGGCAAAAGTTCCGGAGGGTGGGAGAAGTCCGTGTCCATCCAAGCGACGATGTTTCCCCGGCACCGATGGATTCCGGCCTGCAGGGCGCTTCGGAACCCCTGTTCCGTTTCGCGGAGGAGCGGTTGGACCTCGGGAAAGTCCCTGAAATGTTCGACGACGGCCGCGAACGTCCCGTCGGGGGAGTTGTCGTCGATCACGAGGATCTCAAACGTCCCTCTTTCGAGGACCCCCGTGATTTTTTTTATCAATAAAACGATATTTTCTTTTTCGTTGAGAGTGGGGAGGAGGATGGAGGCGATCATGGGCGATCTTTCAGTCCGTTCTGTGATTTAAACGGCGTCGGCATGGGCCCTTTTTGGGGGGGTCCGTCGACGACGCGGCGCTCCGGGATAAAAGACGGGGAGCTTTGCAAACGGGCGGAACGTTCCCGTGTGAAGGCCTCTCGCGGTCCGCGGCGGCGGGCGGGAGTCGGAAGAATTACGCTTTCAGTCGGGCGGCCACGTCTTTCGGCGAGGGGAATCCCTCCATGCATTTCCGCGACTTGGCGATGTCGTCGTCGGAAAGTTCATGGTCCACCAACTGACCGGAAAGGAATTTGTTGTAGCCGCTCAGGTCCAGCAGACCATGGCCGCTGAAGTTGAAGAGAATGGTCTTGGCCTTCTTCTCCTCCTTGGCTTTTTTCGCCTCGCGGATGGCGGCGGCGATGGCGTGGCTGGTCTCCGGGGCCGGGATGATGCCTTCGGTCCGGGCGAAGAGGACCGCCGCCTCGAAACATTCCAACTGGGCGATGGACAGGGGCCGCAACAAGCCGTCCATCACCGCCTGTGACACCAGCGGGCTCATGCCGTGATAGCGCAGGCCGCCGGCGTGGATGGCCTCGGGCACAAAGGCGTGTCCCAGCGAGTGCATCGCTAGGAGAGGGGTCATCTTCGCGGTGTCTCCGTGGTCGTAGCTGAACGGCGACTTGGTCAGCGTGGGGCAGGAAGCCGGCTCCACCGGGATGATGTCGATCTTCTTGCCGTGGATCTTTTCCCGCACGTAGGGGAACGCCAGTCCGGCGAAGTTGCTCCCCCCGCCCGCACAGCCGATCACCACGTCGGGGGAGTCCCCCGCCATCTCCATCTGTTTCTGCGCCTCCTGGCCGATGATGGTCTGATGCAGCATCACGTGGTTCAGAACGGAACCGAGGGAGTAACGCGTCTTGCCGGACAGATCGCTCACCGCCGCCTCGATGGCTTCGGAGATGGCGATGCCCAGGCTGCCGGGGGTGTCCGGGGTGGCGGCCAGCACCTGGCGGCCGAAAGCCGTGTCCGTGGAGGGGCTGGGCACGCATTTGCCGCCCCAGGCCTCCATCATGAACTTGCGGTAGGGTTTTTGGTCGAACGAGACCCGCACCATGAACACCTTGCATTCCAGTCCCACCTGGGCGCAGGCGAAGGAGAGCGCGCTGCCCCATTGGCCCGCCCCGGTCTCGGTGCACAGGCGTTGGATGCCGAACTGTTTGTTGTACCACGCTTGCGCCACCGCGGTGTTGGGTTTATGACTGCCGGCCGGAGAGACGCTTTCGTTTTTGAAATAGATCTTCGCCGGCGTGCCCAGGGCTTTTTCCAAATTCAGCGCGCGGTGGAGCGGGGTCGGCCTCCATTGCAACAGCAGCTTCAGGACCTCTTCCGGGATGTCGATCCACCGTTGGGTGGAGACCTCCTGCTCGATCAGGTTCATCGGGAAGACCGGGGCCAGCGCCTGCGGGTTCACGGGTTTTCCGTCGGGACCCAGCGGCGGCAGCACGCCGCCCGGCAGATCCGCCGCGACGTTGTACCACTGTTTGGGGATGTCGGATTCTTTCAAAAGATATTTGATGGTCATGGGCGATGTCCTTGTACGGGAATTTGATATGGTCCCCCGGCCGCTGAGGCGCCGAAGGACCTGACTATTAAACCACCACAACCCACGCCTCGTCAACAGAGGAGTTGGCGCCGATGCGGCCGGGATCGGGGGATCGCGCCACCGCCGCCGTCGGACGCCCCCGGCCGGTGGTCTGATTGACATAATTGACTAAATAATGAGCGTGGGCGTCCGACGGCCGGCGCTTTCCCCGGCAGCCCCCCGCCCGAGTTCCCTCTCTGGAGCATGGGAAGGAACGGGGGATCTTGACGGCCGACGAATCCGCGTGCCCGGTGGTTCCGGAACCCTTGATTGAAACCGTGCGGGTGCTCGGTCGTGTGGTGGGGGCGGCCGCTCTCCACGTTCGCACACCCGGGTCGGTGGATCTTGTCACGGGACAAGTGGATTGATCGGACAGGGGCCCGGCCGAGGACGCGTCATCCCTGGGCGTGGGAACGCATCGCGGTCCAGCGGCCCGCGGACAAGAAATGACGGGATCCGGGGAAGTCGCGTGGAGGCCACGGGGAGTCTTTGCGAGACGTTCTTGCGGAGGGCGTTCCGCTTCCGCGGTTTCATCGGGGGTTCCGCGGTCGGGGACTGGGAGAACCGCGGGGAAGGAAATGGAGGACGAGGCCCCGCTCTTCGGTCAGAGATTCCCGGCCGGGCCCTGGGAAGACGAGAAAGGCACACCTTCCTTTGGCCGCGTGTCGCGCGCGGCCGCGGGCTCTTCGCTGGGCGAGGGGCGGGAAGAGAGCGCGAGAGGTTACGCCTCCGGATCTCGCTTTTCGAAGCGAGGTTTGGGAAGCCGGCGGGGGCTGGTGGGCCGCATCGAAGCAGGGTCTGTTTGGAGGATTTGCGGACCCCCCCGCCCTTCAAGTCCGCGGCTTCAGAGGCCGAGAAACGCGGTTTCCCCTCTCCCGGGGACGAACCGGGGATTCGTGACGGCCGAGGTCCGCTGGCGGTGCCCGGCAATCATTCCAATTCCCGCCCGCTCCTCGCCCCCGCCGCCCTGGAACTGTTGGGAGAGAGAGCGGAAGAACCCTGGTGGGCGGCGGGGGCCATCCGAAAAAACGGGGAACCGCGGGACTCGAGTTGCCGCCGCCGGCCCGCCGCGGGGTGTCGGCTGTTTTCGGATGGGGCGGGTGGGGGCGAATTTTTTGTTCCCCCTCCCCGCTCGGGCCGCTCCCGCGGCAGAGAGGCTGTCGGCCCTTCCTCTATAAGGCCCCCGAACAAGTCGCCCCGGACGGGGAAGGGAAGCCGCGCGTTGTTTCACGTGAAACAACGTTCGCGTCGGGACGTGTCCCCCGTCCGCCCGGGCGCGCCCCTGGCCGGCCAAGACAATAAAAATGCCGGCGCACAAGCGCCCAGACCGGTCCTCCGCTCTGTTGGGGAGGGGGTGCGTCGCCGCCGCGGACAGAGAGAGGCGTGAGAGCAAATCCCCCCCCCATTCTCTTTCAACGGGGGGCATAGAATAGAAAAGAGAGCGGAGGTTTGCCGGGGGGCGGAAGAAAGCGGCGTGCTTTTGAAAATGGAAACGCGGAGGGGGACGGAGGGAGGGGAGGTGGCGCCGTAAGGAAGGAGGCCGGTCTCCCAGCGCCGGGCCGCCGGCCTCGCCGAACCGTGGTTTCGGGCTTTCTCCGGAGGGGTCGTGGGGGGTTGAAGCGGCCCTGGTTTGTTTCACGTGAAACAAACGGACGGAAGGCCGGGATGGGGCGACCTTTTTCGCGCCCGCCGGCTCTCATGGTTTTTTTGGGGGTCCTGTTTTTCCCCGTTTTTCAGAATTTTCGGTGAATTCGGAGATTTTCGAGCGGGGCGCAATTGAAATTTCGTAAAACAAATAAAAAATAGTAAAAATTTTAATAAAAAAAACAAACACATCGCAAAATCGATGTGAAGAACTACGAAAATTCAATAAAAGTAAATCGCTTGAATATTTTAGAAAAACACAAAAAAATCGATGTTTTCCCTGTCTTTAGGAAGATTCAGAAACAGAGAGGGGGGGCATTAAATAGAGTAAAGTTACATATTGTTTACAATTTGTTATCTACTTCTTTAACGGGGTACCGGTACACTAGGACCCACGCATGCGAAACGTTCCGTCTTTTCGAAAACATCCGCTTCGTCGCACCCTGGCGCTGCTCACGTGTACGGTCTTTCTATGGACGAACGTGGTGTGGGGCGCCGTGTCGTCGGAAACCATTTGGGGGGAACGCCGCGCCGCCCTGCGGACCGCCCCCGGCGCCCGCGGCACGAACGGGTCCTCCGCCGCGCCGTCGACGACAACCCCGACCCAGTGGGCGCAGGCCGCCCCCGCCGCGCTCTCCTGGGAATCCGTCCGGGAGTCCCTCTCCAGCCGCCCCGCCCTTCCCGCCTCCCCGCCGCAGAAGTTTTCCAGTTTGCCCGAACTATCGACGGAAAAATGGCTCCAACCCCTCGCCCCCTTTCAGGGGCTGATCAAAGAAATCCATCTTTCTAAAAATCCCGGCGCCCCGCGCGTGCTGCATTTTCAGGACGTGCACGCCCACCTGGGCGCCCAGGAAAGTTTGTCCGAACTCCTCGGGTTCCTGAACAGCGATTATCGGATGACCGTGGTCGGGCTGGAAGGCGCCTCGGGCCCGTTCCGGGTTCAGCCCTACCGGGAATTCCCCGACGCCGCCGTCCGTGACAAAGCCGCCCATCAACTCCTTCGGGACGGGATGATCGGCGGCCCCGAATTTTTTGCCATGACCTCCGCCGAGGAGGTCCCCCTGTGGGGCGTGGAGGACAACGGACTTTATTTGGACCATATCCGCGCCTTCCGGCAGATGCTTCCCCGCGATGCCGCGGCCAAGTCGTTGTGGGGCGGGCTGCAAGCCGCGGTCGATGCGCTGGCGCAGAAGGTCTGCTCCCCGGCCCAGGTCCGGCTGAGCGATCTCTCCCGTCGCTATGTTCACGGGGAGATGCCGCTGACCGACTATGTGTCCGAACTGGCGGGGGGGAGACGGCTCCTGCCGAGCGCCTATCCGGCCCTGGCGCTTTTCCAGCGGGCGTCCGAGTTGGAAAAGACCCTGGATTTTTCCCGGGTGGAATCGGAACGCCGCCGGCTGCTGGAGGCCCTCGCGGAAAAATTGGATGAGCGGGCCCTCGCCGCCCTGGTGGCGCAAAGTCTGGCCTACCGGATGGGCTCGGTCTCCTACGGGGAGTTTCACCGTTTCTTGGAGGAGTTGTGCCGGTCGCGCGGCGTGCCGTGGGAGGGCTGTCCGGAGTTCCGGCGTTATCTGGATTACGTGCTTTTGGCGGACCGGATCGACGGCCGGAAGATTCTGCCGGAGTTGGAGGCGCTGGAGACCGCCCGTTGGTCGGACGCCGCCGTCCTCCCCGATTCGTTCGTCCTCCAGCGGCTTCAACAGGACCTGCGGCTGGTGGAGAAACTGTTCTCTCAATCGCTGACCAGCCGGGAGTGGGACCAATACGCGAAACGGCGCGCCGCCGGGCTGGCGTCCTTGCCGGAGACCCTGGCCGGCCTCGGGGGCCGGGCGCCTTCGGGATCCGGGGCCTTCGGGGAATATTTGGCCGGTTACGAGCGTTTCTACCGGCTGGCGGAAGAGCGCAACAGCGTCCTGCTGAAACAATTGTTGGAGAAGTCGGAAGAGGCTGGCCGGCGGCTTTCGGCCGCGCGCGCCTCGCCCGCGGTGGCGGTGCTGGTGACCGGCGGGTTCCATACCGACGGCCTCACGCGTTTGATGCGCGAGAAAGACGTGTCCTACGTGGTGTTGTCGCCCAAGGTGGATCTCGGCGCGGAGGATTTCGGTTCGCCGCACGGTCTGGATTTTTTTAAACGGACCCCCACGGACCTGGAAAAGCTTTTCTTGGGAGAGAAACTCTTCCTGAACACGCCGCGCCTCACGGCCCAGGCGGTGCCGGAGGAATACAAGCCGTTGTCCGCCGTGGCGGAACGCTATTTCGCTTCCCTGGCCGTGGCCTTGAAATTCCTGGAGGTGTCCGACGCCGATGCCCAGGCGGCCGGCCGGGCGATGATGCAATGGACGACGGAACACTTCGACTCCATCGACCGGCTGGAGACGTGGGGGGACATTGAGAAAGTGAACGGCGTCCTCCGCGTGCCGCTCCAGATCAACGACCGGCGGGTGGAGGTCCTTCTGCGCGCCCGAGGGGCGGGGGAACGGGCGTTCGCGGCGTTGCGTGAGGGACGGCCGGTGGTGCACCAGGGGGAAACATCCACCGGCGAGCGTTTCGAGATATTGGCGGTGTCTCCTCCGGTTTGGGAGAACGCGGTCGAAGGCGCTTCCGCCGCCCTGGCCCGCGGCCGGGAGGCCCTCCGTTCGGCGGGGTGGACCCCTTCGCTCCACGGCGTTCAGAGCTGGGAACCGACCTTGCGACTTTTGGATATGTCTCAGGAGGCCCACCGGCGCGTGGCGCTCGACATCGTGCGTTCGCTTCGGCCGGGCGTCCGTTCGCCGCGGTTGTTGGAAAAATTACAGGCGTTGGAGGAAATGCTGTCTCAGCCCGAGGTTTTCTCGGCGATCCCGGTGGCCTGGTGGCAGGATTTGGCGGAGAACGGCCCCCTGCTTTTACCCTACGAGGAGCTTTTCGAAAGACATGAGCAGGTCTGGCGGAGTTTGAATTTCATCCTCACCCGGATGCACCCGTTGCTTCCGGGGGAGGCGTACGAGAAAACCGTCCAGATGGCGCAGAGGGCGGGCGTGGCGTGGAACCTGAAAGGCCTGCGGTTCGTGGAACAATCGCCCGACGACGCTCTGGGGGCCCCGGCGGACCGGCCGTTGCGATGGACGAAAGACGGCTACGTGTTGATCCATGCGGAGGAACTGGCCAAATGGGAGGCGGAGGGGAAAGACGTTTTCAAATCGCTGTTCCTTACTCTTCTCCACGAGAATCACGAGTTCACCGCCTATCAGAATAAATTAAAGTCCGGCGAAGAGCCCGAGGCGGACGATTTCGACGCCGCGCACCGGGACGCGCTCCTCCGCGGGTTCCATCCCGACAACCCGGCCCCCTTGTCCGACATTCTCGTCTCCCTCCCGGCCACCGCCCGGCGGCCGCCGCTGACCCACGATTTTTTACAGAAGCTGACCGAAGAGGTCCGTCTTCGCTGGGTCGAAAAAGACCCGGCGGTGCTGCGGGCGTTTTTGGACCTCGTGGCCAACCCGCTGATCGACGACGCCGCGTTCCCGATCCTGGCCGAGTTCGTGGCCACGCCGGGGTTTGACCGGGCCGTCGTCCGGATCCGGGAGGAATCTCGGAAGAAACGTCCGGAAGCCAGCGGCGTCCTGGGGGAGCTCTATCACGCCGCCCGCCTGAAGGCGATGGGATATGAGATCGTCAGCCTGGGTTTCAGCGTCTCGGAGAACCTCGACCGGCGCAAGACCGGGCTGGTGGAGATCGACATCCTGGCCCGCAAGGACGGCGTGTTCTATTTTGTGGAAGCGCACCATTCGTTGGCGGGGGCCGCCATCGGGCTCGGCCGCGGGGATTTCACCGCGCTCGACAAACTGGCGCATTTAAAACTGAAGAAGGATAAATTCGGGCGCTATAAGGCGGGGGTCATGGAACTGCGCCGGGTCCTCAAGCGGGCCGCCGGCCCGCGCGACGCCGACCGAAGGTTCCGGCAGGCCCTCAAGCGGAACACGGACCATTTCTTCGGCGGCAATAAGGAGTTGGCGCAGAAATTCTACGACCAGGTGGCGTCCGACGGTCCCGTGCCGGTCGTCCTCACGCTGACGGACAGCGGCGGCACGGCGTATTCGCACGAAGCGTCGAATTTCGAAAACGAATGGGGGAAACATCTCAGCGTCCGCGGGGCCCGCCTCGCCGGCGTTTCTTTCCCCGTGCTCGTGCGGGTGTTCCCGTTTCAATCGCTGAACGCCGCGGAGGGGCCGGCCCCGGCGCTGAGCGGATTGCGGGAAGCGTTTTCCGACGATCAAAAGCATCTCGGAGACGCCGTTTCGGCGCGTGGCGCGCCGAGCGATAAAACCTCCGCCCGGTCGGTCCTGGAGAGCGTCTTCGGTGAACATCCCGCGGTGTACGAGCGACTCATGGAACTCACCCTCACCCGGTTCGCCCCCAATCTCAAGACCTATCAAAAGCTTTTGAGGGACGACATCCTGCCGGACGTTTTCCTTCAACTCTTCCGCGTCCGCGCGAAGACGTTGAACCTGCCCGGTCTGGCCGAATACGCGCGCTACGTCAAAAAGACCGACGCCGAAAAAAAATGGATCGCGGATAAGCTGGTGTTGTCCGCCGCCAAAGTGCAGGGCAATTCGGAGTTTTTCTTCCGACGAGCGGAATGGCCTCTTGAAGAAAGCCTTCCGCGGCTGATCGAGTCCAAGATCCAGAACGGCCAATACCGCCTGCGTTTGAAATCCTTCTTCTCGGCCGGCGGGGAGGACCCCTATTCGTTGGCGCTGGCGGTGCGCCAGGCCCTGGAAGATTATTACGTTGCGCACAAGGACGCCATCCCGGAAACCGACGTGGACGATTGGCTGAATAAGTGGGACGTGCGCATCGATGCGCTGGAGACTTCCTTTGGCGGTCTCTACATGACCCACCTCGGACGGTTTGACGAATTGGACGGGGCCGAGCTGCCGGAACGTTTTCAACGCCAGTTCCAAACCTCCTACCATAAACTGGAGATCGGCGAGGAGTTTCGGAAATGGGTGGTCCCGCAGTTCGTGGACTTCGACGACCCGGCGGAACGGGCGGCCCTGAACGACGGCGAGGCGGACATCGTTTTCCTGCCGCGTCTTCCGGGGGCCCTGGGGGACCGGCCGGCCGTCCTGGAGGCCGCCGAGGGGGCTCTGGCGCCTCGGGCGAACGGGATGTTTTTATTTTCCACCGAGGAGACCGAAAGGGAGTTGCCCCTGCTCGCGTTGGAGTCCGACGGGCGGGGCGGCTGGCGGAGTTCGCTGAGGACGAAGCGTGCGGTGGGGAAACTCACCGATGCCCTGCGGTCCGCCCCCCTGCTCCGGCGGGAACAGGCGGCGCTGATGCTGGGCGTGGCGGCGACGCCGGCGTCTCGAGCGGGCATGGAGTCGGCCCGCACGGGCGCCTCCCCCCGATTGGATGCGATTTTGGATTGGGCCCTCCGGCGGACGCCGCCGACCGCCGCGGTTTTTTTCGAAGAGGAGCCGCCCGCGCCGGCCGGTGAAGGGACCCGCGCGCTCGCCGTGATGGATGAGAGGTACCACATCCGGAAAAAATACGACGACCTTATCGAAAAACGACGGCAGGACATGCGGGAGGCCAAGAAGAATCTACGGAAACACCAGGACGCCCTCAAGCGGATGATGGCGTCGCCGCCGGCCGCGCCCTCGTCGGCGGAAGAGAAATCCGCCGCCCTGGAGTCCCTGCGGACCCAGCAATTCCGCGTGGAAGGAGCCCGGCTGCGCGTGAAAAACGCCATCAACCGTTACGACGCGGCGCGGCGTTGGCGCGAGGAAAGCGCCGGCAGTCTTTCGAAGACCGTTTCCCTTTTCGACCGGCTGGCCGCCACGCCCAACGCCATGCAGGAAATGGCGATCGGCTTGGCGGAAAAATATCTACAGATGCCGCGAGACCACATTTTCTTCATCGATCCGCAGCATCCCATGGCCGAGGCCTCCGGCTTGGAGTGGGACATCAACCGCGAGGGACATGCCTTGGGGATCCATGTGGTGATGAACGACGGCCAGGAGGCCGGACGGTACCTCTTCATCAACGCGGCCGTCGGCGACTACTTTACCCTGGTCAGGACCATCGTGCATGAGTCCTGGCACCTGAAGGGGTTCCCCAAAGCGCCGCTCAACCTCCCCACCGGGTTGATGAAAATGCTGGAGGAGGGGATCACCGAACTCCGGACGGAAAACACCATGTCGCAGATCCTCCAGGACGCGCAAAAATCAAAGGACGGGACCTACCAGGCCTTCATCGAGTCGCTCGACGAGGAATACCGGGCCCTCCTCAAGGCGACCAAGGAAGAAGCCCCGGCCGGCGTGACCTGGGACGACAAGTTGGACCTTGTTTTGAACCGTTCGCCGTATCTCGATTACGAGACGCTGGTGATGGATATGGTGGAAGCGATGGACCGGGAAACCTTGACGCGTTTGTTCGAAGAGGGGAACCTTCCGGGGCTCCAACAGCGGCTGGGAGACAAACTTCCGGCGCTGGAAAGGATGTCGCCGTATCTTTTGCTGCCGCCGAATTCGCCGCTGCGCCTGTTCGCCGCCTACGCCATGCAGGAGATCCTGCAGGGCCGGTTCAACGACTCCCGGTTGGCGGGGTGGGAGGCGGTGTTGCGGTCGCTGGCGGACGTCAATACCTATGTGGAGTGGGCCTCCGTTTCCGAGGACGGGTCCTCCCCGTGGATGGAGGACGAAAGTTTCGTTTCCCAGATGATCGCCGGCATCCAGACGTTCGCGGAGGAGGTCTACCACGGCGGGCTTTTGGAGGTCTGGGCCCGGGAGGCCGCCCGGAACGTGGAGGCGGGAGGGGAAGCGATTTCGGCGGCGCTGCACGGGCAGATGCAGGAGCGGTTCGTCCGAACCCTCCTGACGGGCATGGCCGCGCAACCCGGTTCGATGCTTGAGGCGCTTTCGCCGGAAGAGGCTGCGCGGCGGGTGGCGGAGGAGGGGGTGTATCTTTTGCAGGACCCGAACCGCACGCTCTCCGCGGAGGAGGCGGTCCGGCGGATACAGGAAGGCAGTCTGTTGGCTTTTCAGAACGAAAAGACCGTTGTCTGGATCCCGGCCACCGCGGGCCGGAAGTCCGCGCAGCCCATGCACCAGAAACTCTACGACAAGGCCCGCGCCGGTTTTACCAAAGCGGAAAAAGCATTGAACAAAAAGAGGGAAAAGGGAGAGGCGACGGAATCGGACCTGGCCGAGGAGTCTCAGTTCTTGAAGAAGTCCTTCGATGAGACGGTCGTTTTTTGGGACCGGCTCCAAAAGGCCGGAACGGACGTTGAGCGTATCGAGCTCTTCCTGACGGAGGGGGTGCCCCTCCTGATCGGCCTTTCCAATGCCGAGACGGACAATGAGGCGATTGTGACGGCGGTCCAGGACGCGATCCGTGCCGCCGCCTACCAGATCGATTCCGATTTCGGTCAGGCGGTTTCCCGGTTCGTCCGGCTCCTCGCCGAGAACGACCTGGATTCCACCGGGGACAAGATCTACGCGGTGTTTCGCGACATGAACAGCCGTTTCTTCCTTCCCAACGGGTTCTATGTGGATGTCGTCGTGGAGGCCGGGCTCGAGGAAGTGACGGTCATCCCGTATCAACTGGCGTCGGCGCCCCGGCAGATCAAACTCCTGCCCGATAAACAGGCCTATTCTTTTTACCATGTTCGACACCTTCGGGCCGACAGCGCCCAAGCCGTCGGGGAGTCGATCGGCACCGTGGGAGGGGTCAAGGCCTATCGGGACGCCGTCCAGGAAACCGTCGTGGTTTTTGAAAATGAGATGTTGCGGGAGGCGGAGGAGATCCTGCACCAGGTCCGCGGCGAGACCGCGTTCTCCCTTTTTGACAAAGGAGACGAGGAGATCTGGGCCGGTTTCGTCAAGTCGGTGCGCGGGCTGGAAGGCGCCTCCTCGGAGGACAAGGGGTTCTGGCTGAGTCTTCGGGACGACCCGGAGATCGCGGAATTGGTCCGGCAGGCCAAGCTCAAGGATTTTTCGCCGCAGGAGACGGTCGACGCGGTGGCCGCCAAAAACAGGCTCGCCACGGTGCTGCACGAACTCCGCCACGCGCTGGACGAGCTGAAGGATCTTTTCGAGGCCCTCGCCAAGAAACCGCGCAAAAAATACATCGCCGGGGAAGTCTCCGCCAACCTGGCCGAGATCGCC
>JAKLDV010000054.1 GCA_022703335.1 Elusimicrobiota bacterium | reverse complement strand
AGCTTTTTTCTAAGGAGGACATGTCATGGATGAGCCGGTGATTGTTGAGAAGAGCCCCGTGGTTCTTGAACTGGACGCGGGGACGTATCATTGGTGCGCTTGCGGTCGTTCCAAGAAGCAGCCTTTTTGCGACGGGTCGCACAAAGTGACGGCGTTTCATCCCGTGGCTTTTACGCTCACCGAAAAGAGAAAAGTGGTTCTGTGCCGATGCAAACACACCAAGAACCCGCCTTTTTGCGACGGCACACATAAGACGCTGTAAGAGAAAGTCCGCTGTGGCGGAGAGGGGTTGTTGAGCTGGGGGTCTTCTTGTTTCACGGGTGTTTTCCGGAAATAGGCCGGGGATCCCCGTTCTTCGATTCAAAACAGACCGAAACATCCGGATTCAATCCAAACAAGAAAAAGTTACGGCCCGGCGTTACATGAAAACACCGGCGGGGCGTGTTTTAGAACCGCATGGTGAAGCCGAAAGCGGGCATGAACGGCAGTTGATGCACCGCTTTCTTGGAGGAGTAGTCGGCGTTGTAGGAATAGCCGCCGATGTTCCGCTGGTTGTAGGCGTTGATGATGTCGAAATAGACGGTCCAGCTGTCCAGGCGCTTGTCTTTCCGGCTGTGGTAGGCGAGCCGGATGTCCAGGCGATGGTAATCCGGAAAGCGGGCGGAGTTGACCTCCGCGTAGACCGGATGGTAGCGGACGCCGTCGTAGGTCCTGCCGACGATGGGTGTGTAGGGCGAGCCGCTGTGGTAGCGCCAATGCCCGCTCAGGGTCCATTTTTCCGTGAGGTCGTATTGACCGACGAGGTTGGCCAGGGAGGGCTGGTCGTATTTGAAATTGATCTCCTGGCCGGTCAGGTCGTTGCGGCGCGTGGATTCGGCCTGGGAAAAAGAGACCCAGCCCGCCCATCGCGTGGTCTGTTTCTTCTTCAGAAGGAACTCCGCCCCTTTGGCCGTCCCCCGGCCCCGGTTGACGAAAATCTCCGTGTCGTCCGGCACCACCAACTCCCGTAATTCCTTGTAATAGACGTCCAGTTTCCAGCCCCAGCCGTGGTCGAGCGTCTGTCCGATGCCGGCGACGGTGTGTTCCGAGCGGATGTGGGTGAGGTCTTCGTTGCCGAAGACGTCCACCATCTCTTCGCCCTCGGGCGTTTGGTGATACCGCCCCCACGCTGCGGTGAGGAGCGTTTTTTCCGTGAGGTTGTACTCGCTCCCCAGCCAGGGTTCCAAGTAGAGCCCTCCCAGATAATCGTCGTAGCTGGCGCGCCCTCCGATGCCGAGCATAAGGACGGGAAACAACTGCCACCGGTCCTTGGCGTGGACGGCGTAGGCGTTGCTGTAGAGATTCTTTCTGTAGGTTTTCCGGGAGGCGGAGGTGAAATCCGTGCGGCCGGGGTCGAAGTCGGAGGAGGCTTCGTATTTGATGTCGGCGGAAATGGAACCCGCTTCGTTGAAGAATTCGCCGCCCAGGCTGATCTCGTGCGCGTCGTCGGGGGTGATGGTGAGTTGTTCGTTTACGAAGAGGTCGTGGAAGTTGAGACGGACGTAGCCGATGGGGGCCTGGAGGTCGAATCCCGTGAGGAGTCCGCCGACGATGAGTTTGTTGGTGAGGGCGGGGGTGATGAGGGAGGTGAGGGAGATCCCCTGGGAATGGTACCGGACGAGGCTGGAAAAATCTCCGGCCAGGGCGGGGTCGTGGGCGGCGATGTCGGAATCCTCCCGGATCTTGAGGGAACTCTCGTCCTCGGCGCCGCTGCCCATCAGCGAGAGGGTGTTCCGGGAGGAGAGCCGCCAGACGTATTTGCCCTGGTAGTCGTAGAACTTGGGGAATTGCACGTAATCGATGCCGGAATCCAGGCTGCCTGTTTTTGGAAGGAGCAGGTCCAGGTAGCTGCGCCGGGCGCCGAGATAGAACGCCTGGTCCTTGGCCGTGGGACCCTCGAAGAGGACGTCCGATTCCAGGGTGCTGACGTTGAGGGTGGTGACGAACTTGTCCCGGCGGGGTTCCCGAAGGGCCACGTCGATGACCGCGCCGTTGGCGCTGCGGTATTCCGGCCCGAAGGCGGAGGGGAAGATGCTGAAATCCTCGACGAGGTCGCCGTTGAAGATGCTGTAGAAATCGCCCATGTGGAAGAGATAGCCCACCGGCATGCCGTCCACGTAATACAGGTTGTCGTGGGGGGCGGAACCCCGGATGGCCGGGTCGCCGCTGGAGTCGTTGCCGCTGGTGATGCCGGGCAGGGCTTGCAGGGCCTTGATGGGGTCCCCGGCGCTGCCGGCGACGTTGGAGAGTTCTTCGCCGGTGATGACGCGCTTGCTGGTCTTGTCCTTGTGCCGTTCCGCGGTGACCACGATGTCCGGCAGGGCCGGCGGCCGGATCTCCCGCTGCAGCACGACCGTGACCCGGGGCTGTTCCGGCGAGACAACGACGACGTCGGGCGGGGCGTTTTGCAGGTCCTCGTGGAGGACGGCCAGGTGGTATCGGCCCGGTCCCGGCACCTCGAGGCAGAAGGCCCCCTGGGCGTCCGCCGCGGCGCGTTGGGATTTGTTCTCTTCCACGAAGAGGCGGGCGCCGGCGAGCGGCCGGCCGTATTTTTTTTCGAGGACGCGGCCGCCGATCGTCCAGGGACCGGCCGGTTCGTCGGCCAGGAGCCGGGCGGAACCGGCGTGCAGAAGGCCGAGGAGAACGGCAAGAAGAAGACGCCACGAGCGAGGGCCCGTACGAGGGGAGGGGTGTTTCTCGGTCGGGGTGTCCGGCATGAGGAGACGAGAGGTTAACGTTTTTCCGCCGGGCGGCGTCCGGCGGCGTGCGCGAGATGCAGGTTGTGTTTGATTTTTTCCGAATCCGGCATCAGCGCCAGCGCCCGGGAAAGACAGGCCGCGGCTTCGACGGGCATGTGAAGGCGGAGGAGGCTGTAGCCCAGGTTGTTGAGCGCTTCCGCGTCGTTCGGCTGAAAAGCGAGGGAGAGCTGATACAGGCCGGCGGCCTGGCGCCATTCCCCTTTGCGGAGTCGGAGCCCGGCGAGCCGCCGGAGGGCCAGGTCGAAGGTGGGCCGGAGGGCCAGGGCTTTTCGGTAGTGTTCCTCCGCGCGGTCCACTTCGCCGGTTTCTTCCAGGGCCATGCCGTATCCCAGATGGGCGATGGAGGAGGGGGGTGTGACGGTCAGCACATGGGACCAAAGTGTCTGCGAATCTTTCCAGACGCCGATCTGTTTATGGCTGAGAACCGAGAGAAGGGAAAAAAGACCGAGAGCGGGAAGGAGGGCCAAGATTCGTCGGCCGCGGCCCTGGGGGAACCGGGCCCGCACGGCTCCGCCGGCCAGGAGGGCCCAGCCGAAACACGAGAGGTAGCTGTACCGGTCGGCGACGGTCTGCGGGCCGCTCTGGATCAGGCCCGAGGTGGGCGCCAGAAAAGCGAGGTAGACGGTCCAGAGGGCGATCCCCGCCGGCGCTTTTTTCCGATAGAGGAACGCAAGGACGGTCAGAAGTGCGAAGACGAGGCCGTGAAGAAGCGCGGACGAAACGTTGAGGCGGAGGTCGTCCGCCAGGGGATAGAGGGGCGACAGGGAGAAGGGGAGGAGCGTTTTGTGAAGATAGAAGAGGGAACTGAAGAAGAACTCGCCCAGCCGTTGTTGCGGGTCGTATTCGGTCAGCGGCATCGCCGCCCCGGAAAAGCGCGCCCCGGCCAGCGCCACGGCCGCGAACACCGTCGACAACGCCAGAAAGGGGATCTTCTCTTTGAGGCAACGCCGGAGAGACGGACCGTCCGTGAGGCGGCGGAGCGGAAAGAAATCCAGCGCCAGCCACACGAAGGGCAGGACCAAACTGACGCCCTTTGAAAGGAGGGCGAAAAGAAACAGACCCAGGCAGGCGATGTATCGTCCGGCGGTTCCTCGGGAGGCGTGTCGGAGGTAAAGCAGCGAGGAGAGCAGGATGAAAAAGCCGGCCAGAAGATCTTTCCGGCCGGTGACCCAGGCCACCGATTCCACTCGGAGAGGATGCAGGGAGAAAAAGAGGGCGGCCGCCAACGAGGCCGCGGCGACCGCTCCGGCGGTCTCGGCCGGGGGGCGGCCCGGCGAAAGGCGGAACAGCCGCTCGGCGAGAAAGTAAAACAGGACGGCGTTGGCCGCGTGCAGCAGGACGTTGGTGAGATGATAGCCGGCGGGGTTCATCCCCCAGAGGGTGTGGTCGAGTGAAAAACTCATCCAGGTGAGTGGGATGTAGTGGCCGAGGTGGAACGAGGTGAACATCCAACGGAGTTGCGGCCAGGAAAATCCGCGGTAGGCGGGGTTGTCCAGAAAATTGGCGCCGTCGTCCCAGTGAACGAACCCGTTTTGGAGGCACGGCCAGAAGACCGCGAGGGTGACGAGGCCGGTGAGGAGCGGCCCATGGCGGGGGAGGCGTTCCAAGAGGGAGAGGGGCGGTCTCGGCGGTTCCATGGACGTCTTGGAGGAGGTCAGCCGAGGAAGGCGGCGACGCTGAGGGCGGCGCCGAGGACCATCAGGAGGACGGAGACCGTCCATTTGACGGCGTACACGTAGCACGTCTTCGTGTCGCCGTTGTTCAGGATGAGCCGGTGCAGTTCCACGTAGGGCACCGGCCCGCGGCGGTACCAGCCGTCCGCGGTGACCGTCTGGCCGACGAGTCCCCCGGCGCGGAAAAGGCCGAACAGAAGTTCCCATAGTCCCAGCGGCTGGCGGTAGTCCAGGAAAATGTAGCCGGAGTCGTCCTGGAGGACCAGGTCTTCCGACCAGATGAGCCCGGGCACGCCGCGGCCGATGATCTTCCCATGCAGGCGGCAGGGCACTCCGCGCACCCGGGATACCTTGACGTTTTTCAGAAGATCGGCGACGCGGAGGTCCGGGAAGAAATCGAACCGGTAGGAAAAAAGGGTCTTGAGGAAACTGCCGAAACCGAACAGGAACAGAAGCTGCATGAAGAGCCGGAGCTTGTCCGTCTCGAAGAGCAATCCCGCGGCCCAGAGGGCGCCCAGGCCGGCCAAGACGGAGAGCGCGGGGAGGAACGTCATGAGAACGTCGACGAGGAACTCGTCCCAATAGGATTCGGGTTTTTCCCGGTTGAATTCCACCAGCGGCATTTTGCCGTAGGTCATGGACTGGTGGGAAAGCGCGGCGATGCGTTTGGCCGGCAGCGGATGGGTGGACTGGATCTCGTAATAGCCGGCCCACGGGTTCCAGAGGTCCCATTGCATGGCCGCCACCACGCTGGAGAGGCTGAGTTTGTTGCCTTGAGACAGGGACATGGCGGCCAGGGCGAGGGCGCCCTTGCGTTCGAAGATGCTGAGGGACTGGACGGTGTCGAGCCGGCCGGTGCGCTCGGGCTGTTTTCCCTTTTTCTCTTCGCCGCCCGCCAGGCCGTAGGCGATCTTCACCAGCGACATGGCCAGTTCGTTGGGGTTGCGGGTCTTTTCGCCGGCGAACCGGTCGGCCCAGAACTCGCGCACGCGGGAAAGATAGAGGACGATGAACTCGGACACGAGGTAGATGAGGTAGGCGGCCAGGGCGGCGACGTAGAGTGGGGCGGCGCCTTTGGCGGAATCCTTGCCGCGCGAGGAGGAGGCCTTGGCGGCCAGGTTCCATAACACGCGGAAAAGATAGTAGAGGAGGATGGGGACGGCCGCGGCGAGGGTCATGACGGCGATGTCCCAGTGGACGGCGTGGCCGAGTTCGTGCGCCACCACGGCGTTCAGTTCGCCTTCGGTGAGGATCTCCATGAGGCCGCGGGTGACGACGATGCGGGCGTTGTTGGGCGTGTGGCCGTAAGTGAAGGCGTTGGGGGTGCCGTCGTTGATGATGCCGAAACGGGGGATTTTGACATTTTCCTCCGCGCAGACGCGGGAGACGAATTGCTGCAGGGCGGGGGGCAGTTCGGTGAAGTCCACCCAGCGGAGCGACATGGTCCAGCGCAGGGTCCAGTCCATGAGGAGGGGCGAAAGGAGGTATTGAAGGAAAAGGAATCCCAGGGCCATCGCCGCCGCGGTGTGCGGTTGCCACCGGGCCACTTCGGCCAGAAAGAAGAAGGCAAGGAAGACCAGTCCGGAGAGCACGCCGAACACGCCGAGGGAACGGAGCCCGAGGTTCGGCAGGGTTTGGAGGGGGAGGGTCGCGGCGGCCGCGAGAGGCCGGTGGATTCGGTCGGCCAGGTCCTGGAGTCCGACCGGGAGGGCCCGGGCGACTTTGCCGGATTTGACGGCCCGGCCGAGAACGGCGTTTATTTTTTCCAATTCGTCCGCGTCCAGGAAAACGCCGGAACATTTGGGACAGACATCCACCTTGATTTCATTGGAGAAGAGGCCTTGCTCCTGCAGGAACGGGTCGCGGCAGCGGGGGCAGGGGTGGGGCGTGGAGGTCCGACCGGCCGGGGCGGTGATTTCCTGGTGCAGGCGTTTCGGTTCCTTGACGAAAAAGGAGATTTCGTTCCGGTCGAACCACACGCCGGCGCAGGCGGGACAGGCGTCGATGAGCACGCCCTGCGGGCTGTAGACCTCTTCCATGTTTTTTTTGCATTTGGGACAGTTCATGACGAACGCTCCTGTAAAAGGGAAACCGTCCGGCGGCGAAAGGGATCGAACGTTTCCGCACATTTTAGCATGAATTCCTGCCGGGACGGCAGCGGGGTCCGGGGGCGTGGCGGGCGCGGGAGGGTTTTTGTGGGAAAAAATGAAAATTAGGTTGAAATCGCGATATAATTTTTCTTTAATAATCTGCTCTGGTCTTGAAACAGGGGGTCCGGCCGCTCCGCTCTTTGATGGGGTCGGGGCCCGCTCAAGCGGTTGAATCGTGTGTTCCGAATAAGACGAGAGAGGGTTCAACATCATGGACGAACAACAAAAAGGCGCCAGCCAACTGAATCTGTTTTCGATCGGCGAACAGAACAAGATCACGCACGTGATCAAGCGCGACGGCCGACTCGTGGCCTTCGATAAGAAGAAGATCGCCAACGCCATCTTTCAGGCGGCGGTCAGCGTCGGCGGGAACAACCGCGACCTGGCCGACAGTCTGGCCGACCAGGTCGCGGCCATGATGTATCACACCTACCCGCACCGGGCCACCCCCACCGTGCAGGAAGTCCAGGACCTCATCGAGAAAGTCCTCATCGAGAACGGCCACGCCCGCACCTCCAAGGCTTTCATCCTCCATCGCATCGAACAGCAACGGGTCGCCTCCCAGCGCGAACAGCACATCGTGGCGGAGGACAACATCCCCTACAAGGTCCTTTGGAAGGTGTTCGCCTGGAACGTCGACCACGAATGCGAGACCGTGGAGAAGCTCAACCGGCACATGGAGCGGGGCACCTGGGGGCAGCTCATCCTCGACGCGGAACGGCTTTATCATGAGGAGATTCAGAAAGTGGCGGCGGCCATCCTGGACCGTCCGAAGACGCGGCTGATCATCGTGGCGGGGCCGTCCAGTTCCGGCAAGACCACCACCACCACCAAGATCAGCGAGAAGCTGAAGGAGAAAAACCTCAGTTTCGTCCTGATGAACCTCGACAATTATTTCCGAAACCTCGAGGAGCATCCCAAGGACGAATACGGCGACTATGATTTCGAAACCCCCCAGGCGCTGGACTTGAAACTCATCAACGACCACCTGGCCCAGCTCATGGAGGGAAAAACCATCCAGATGCCCATCTACAACTTCAAGACCGGCCTGCGGGAGGAGAAGACCGAATCGTTCCGACTGGAGAAGAACCAGATATTGCTCATCGACAGCCTCCACGGTCTGTACGAGGAGATGACCAAGAGCGTGCCGGCCGACAACAAGTTCAAGTTCTACATCGAGGCCATGTGCCAGCTCAAGGACGCGAAGGGGGAATTCGTCCGCTGGGCGGACCTGCGTCTGTTGCGCCGCATGGTGCGCGACAACTGGCACCGCAGTTACGACCCGGTGCGCACCGTCGGCCATTGGCACTACGTGCGCCGCAGCGAGATGCGCTACATCGTGCCGTTCATCCACACCGTGGACTACGTGTTCAACGGGGCGCTGCCCTTCGAGATCCCGTATCACAAAAAATACATGTTCAAGTATTTCGACAAGATACTGGCCACGTTCCGCAACGACCCCAAGAAATGGGACGCCTTCATGCGCGCCCAGCGCGTGCACGATGTGCTCGAGCCGCTCAACACCCCCGCCACCGACGACGATGTGCCGAAGAATTCCCTTTTGCGGGAGTTCATCGGCGGGAGTTCCTACAGCTACTGAGCCGTCCGTCGGCCGGCGGCCGGGGAACGAGGAGGAAAGACGTGTCTTCCCGCGTTTTGAACGAGAAAGCCCCCGCCGCCGTCGAAAAAACAACCGACTCCACCCGCTCGTCTTCCGGCTGGAAGACCGTCCTCTTCAACTGCAACTGCCATACCTTCCACGAAGTGGCCCTGCAACTCACCAAAGCCATCCGCTGCACCTACGAGAAGGGGATGCATTACGCCAACCTGGTGCACTACACCGGTTGCGCCGTGGTTTATTCCGGTGCGAGGGAACGCTGCGAGGCGGTGGCGGGCATTTTGGAAGACATCGGGCTTCGCGTCAAAGTGGAACAGTAGCGCCGACCCCATTTTTTCAAAAAACAGTCCTTCCCTCGCCCTCTATTTAATTTACAAATCCGTTACAATCCGTTAACGTTCCATTTGGCGCAAAACTTTATTCTTGAGATGTCACGCCGCAGGGGGAAACACCCGATTTCAATAAGCCCCGGCCTCATCGCTGCCCTGCGGTTCCGGGGCTTATAATTTTTCGGGGGCGGGCTGGAATCTCCCGTCCGCCCTCCGCGCCCGGGTTGTCGCTGTTCGATGCATCGACGCGCTGTTTTGCTTCCTCCCGCTGTCTTCCGCAGCACTTCCCTTGAAAATTGGCCCTCTCGTGGAAAAGGACTATTGTTACAATACGGTTACAAATTATTAACGTAACAATTGTTCTCTACCGTTAGTATCTATCTTGTAGCCAAATAGATTTCAAAGGGGCTCCCTCATTATCGGGTTTTGGATCGCCAGAAGTCGTCGTTCGTTGCTCAAGGCCGTGGCCGGCGCCCTGTCGGGGACGTTCCTTTTTTCCGTGGTGCTCTCGCCGGTGGCGGAAGCCAATTTCTGGCAGGAACGCCGCGAGTCCCTTCGCCGCGCCCGCGCCGACGGCGATCCCCACGCCCAATACGCCCAACTCCCCGCGTCCCTTCCCGCCGCCGATTCGCTTCTCCCGAGCATTGAACGTCTTCCGTCCCTGCCGATCTCCGCCGATCGTCAGCCGGTGGTCGGCGGGGGGGCGTTCCTTCCCGGTTCTCTTCCGGCCTCCCTCGCCTCGCTTCCCGCCGCCTTCGGTGAACTGAAAAAAGTCGCGTTGCCGTCGGGAAAATCCCGGGGCTGGGTGGTGCTCGTCCAGGACGTGCACGACGTCTCCTCGGCGCAGGCCAACATCGCCGGGGTGCTCGACCATCTTTCAGCGGCCTCGCGCGGATCGGCTTCCCTGCTGGTGGGGATCGAAGGCGTCAGCGGCGGTTTCGATCTCGAGAAGTTCCGTCGGTTGCCCGACGCTTCCTCGCGGCGGGCCATTTCCGAATATCTCCTCCGCGCCGGGCTGCTGACCGGACCCGAACATTTCGGCCTGACCGCGCCGCGCGCCGCGCGGCTCTGGGGCGTCGAGGAGACGTCCTTGTATGACCGGAACGTGCGGGCCTACCAGCAAAGCCTGCCTCATCGGAAAAAGGCGCGGTTTCTCCAGTCCCGGTGGGAAACCGTTTTGGCGGGAGCACGGGACCAAAAGCTGCCGCCGGCGTTGGCGGAATATCACCGGCGGCGGATGGATTACGTCAACGGCCGCACGACGCCCGTGGATTATGTGCGGGCCCTGTCGCGGCTGGGTCGTCCTTCCGAAGGGCTCGCCAACGTCGGGCGGTTCCTGACGGTGTTGGCGGTGGAAGACGCGCTGGACTTCTCCCGCGTGGAGAAGGAGAGGACGGACCTCATCGAACTTTTGAGCGGGGAGCTTTCCGACCGGGACCTCGCCGACCTGCTGCGGGAAAGCCTGGCCTACCGTCTCGGGCAGATCTCCTACGGCCGTTATTATGCCTATCTGCGCGACGTGGCGCGTCGGGCGGGGATCGACCTGGAATCGCTTCCCGCGTTCAAAGACTATGTGCGCTATGTCCTGGTCAGCGAAAAGATCGACCAGGGCGGGCTGCTGGAGGAGGTGGGGCGGTGGGAATCGGAGATCGTGTCCGCGCAGAAACCGTCGGCCGAGGCGCGCGCGTTCCTTGAGTTGACCGACGATGTCCTGGCGCTTTCGAAGTTGTGGTCCAATAATTTGAATCCGAGGGAATGGGGCCGGCTCGACGAACGGTTCGCGGAGATCGAACGCGTCCCGGCCCGCCTGTCCGCGTTTGAGGCCGGCGGCGCCGATGTTTCGGCCCCGGATGACGCGGCGTGGCGGGAAATGCTCGGCGTTTTTTCGGAATTTTATCGAGCCGCCGCGGAACGGAACGGCGTGATGGCGGAACGGTTCCTGGCCGAGTTCGACCGTTCCGTCTCCTCGGCCGGCGCCGATCCGGCGTTCCGCACGGCGGTGTTGGTGGTGGGGGGATTCCATGCCGAGGAGTTGCAGAAGCTCCTGCTCCGGCGAGGCTACGCCTGCGCGACCGTGACCCCCTGCGTGAAGGAGGTCGCCGACGGCACGCGTTATCTTTCGGTTTTCGCGGGCGGCCGGACCCCGCTCGACCGGCTGATGTTGGGCGACCGTCTCTATCTCAACCCGCCGTCGGCCCTGGCCGCCCGGATGCCCTTCGGGTTCGGATACCTGAAGGAAACGGTGTCCCGGACGTTCGCGGCGCTGTATGCCGGCCTGGTGGCGGTTCGCGGCGGGGCGGACCTGGAAACCCTCCGGCAGAACCTGGAGAAAGAGCTCGGGGTCCGGCTGACCGTGCAAGCGGTGGGGGAAGCATCGGACGATTACGCTCATTTCACCGTGCGTTTCAACGACGAGATTTCTTTTGACATGGTTTTCGGCCGCCGGGGCACGCCGGGCGAAGAAAAAGTGAAGGACGAGAAGAATCATTTCAAGGAAATGCAGTTGAGCCCCGCCAACATGGTGGACGGCGAGGTGGGCGACTTCGCGGTGTATCTGGCGCCGCGGCCCATGGGCATGTTCCGCACGATTCTCAAGGTGGTGCGGCGTCATTCGGAAAAGATACTGACCGGCGTGACGTTCACCGCGCTCCTGGCGGCGTTTGCCGCGTTCGGTTGGTGGGTCCTGGGGTGGCTCACCTCCGAAGTGCCGATGATGGCGTCTCTCCAACAAATGTTCGTTCAGCCGTTGGCCTACGTCTTTCGGGGCTTCATGACGGTTTCGGACATCGGTTCTCTCTCTCCCTATGTCTCCTACGTTCTCATTGCGGCCCGGATCGGCATGGCCGTGGTGCTCCTGGGTTCCCTCGGGTTGGCGGCCTGGCTCGTCCGGCGGCTGTCGGCGTTTCTCCGGGTGTTTCAGCGCGGCTGGCGCCGGGCCTTGGCCGTGCCGCTTTTGGCCGGGGCGCTCGTGGCGGGGATCACCTCGGCCGGCCACACCGCGTTGGACCGGTTCTGGATCCCCGTGCAACAATTTTCCAACGGCGCCCAGGTGCGCCTGATGAACATCCGGGAGGACCAGAGGCCGATGGTTCTCCGGACCCTTGAACAGTTGCCGCCCTCCTTCGTGCGGGGCGTCCCGTCCGTGCTCATGTCGCCCCTGGAAGAGGGGGTGGGCGGTTGGTATGAGACGGACACCCGGTTGATGGCCCTTTCCGACGACAACGACGCGGCCTATCAGCGGACGACGGTTGCGCACGAGGCGGGCCATCGGGATTTTTTTGGGTTCGATGAGGGGTTGGCGGGGGAATGGCGGGCGTTGCATGAACGGGGAAAATCCCCCGGGGATTACGTCCGGTACTACGCTTCCCTGGACGAGGATGAGGATTACGCCGACACCGCCGGCTTTTATGTGTCTGACCCGTGGAAAGTGTTCGACCGGGCGTCGCGGTCGGAGGTGATGCAGGGGAAGCTGGTGTTTGTGGCTCGGCGGTTCGTTTCGATCGCGTCGGACGGCAGCGCCCGGGTGCGGCTCTTCGGCCCGGGCGGCGTGTTCGTCGATGTCCCGATCAAAGTGACGGAGGGGCGGATCGACTACGCCGATTTGGCGGCGGCCTATCAAGCGGCCTCCGCGGGATGGAAGGTCCACGTGTCGGATGAAGAGGGGGGCGCCGGCCTCTCCGAAGACACCCGCTCGCCGGCGACCGCGTTGGCGCAGGGGATGCTGCCTCAGAATTTCAGCCGGCTGCAGGCCTTTAATCAGAAATACGGGAAAGTGGTCGGTCTTCATGTGGATCCCGCTTTCGGCCGGTCGGACAAGATGGGGAGGGCGCTGGCGGTGTTGGAGCGGGCGCTCCGGACGTTGAAGATCGACCCGGCGGCCGGTCCGGTTTTCGTGCACCTGGCGGAGTCCGGCGCTCACATCAACGGGCAGGAACTTTCCGCGCGGCTTGACGGTTCCTCCTCGCGGAAGGCGCTGGGGAAGGAGATTCGCCGGCTCTTGAGCTCGCCCGAAGGCCGAGCGACCAACACGATATGGCGAGAGGCCCTGGCGCTGAAGAAGCAGGCGCGGCCGCAGGTGGAGGAACTCCTCTCCGTTTTTGAAAAACAAAACCAGGCGAAATTGGGGGATCCCGCCTGGGCCCAGAAATACAAATGGGCCAAGATCGCGGCGTATGATCTGGTGGAAACCTACGAGGAATCGATTTCTCCCGGCCTGGAGTTCGGCGCGGAGGAGTTGGCCGGGGCCATCGGCGATCTGGACGATATGCTGAAGGAGGCCCGGAAACTGTTGCGGGACATGGAACAGACCGTCCCGTTGACCGGCCGCGAGAAGGGACACCTGGCGGTGGTGGGTGTTTTGTCCGTGCTTGGCGCCGTTTTTTGGGGATTCTTGGGGGCGGTGTTCGTCGCCCCTCTTCGCGGGTTGATCCGGTTGTTCCGTCGGAAGACGCGGACGACGGACGGGGTCTTGCCGGAGGCCGCTTTCGACGGCACGGCGTTCAATGGCAAATCCGCCCCGCCCCGCCGGTCCTCCCCTGTCCCCGGTTTTGATCTCCTCTGGTCCCTGTCCAGGGGGATCGTCCGGGTCATCGGCGGCCCGGTGAAAAAGACGGTGGAACTGGTCCTGTCCCCCTACGAGGCGGTGCACAAGAAGATGTCCGCGCCGCGGGCGCCGCCGAAACCGGGGAGCCGGTTATGGAAGAACATCTTCTACGCCGTTCTCTCCACGACCGTGTACGCGATTTCCTACGTCACCATCGAAGGCTATACCAAATCCCCGGAATTCAGCAACATCAATTCCTTGACGTTCGCCTTCGGGCGGGAGGCCATCTCCCTGTTCTTCGCCGGGGCGCTCCTGGTGCACGGCCTGATCTTCGGGGCGAAAAATTATAGGAACAAGATCCAGAAATTGGAATGGAAGGCCGACATCCGGCCGTTGCTGCTGGTGAGTTTGGCCAAGTTCGCCGTGGTCACGCCGTTGATCTACATCGCCTACCGCATCAGCTCCGCGCAGACGCTGGCGCTCTTGGGGCTGGCGTCTCCCGTGTTCGTCGGAATTTACATCGGGTTGTTGCTGAAGTTCCCGGCCCTTAAAAAACACCTGGGGGATGCCACGAAACCGCATTTGTCCCTGGGTATTTTCATCAGTTTTTTGGTGGTGGTCTCGGGCGTGGCGCTGATGGTGTTCGCTCCCGGCGCCGGCAACCCGGTCATCAAGGGCAGTGTGCTGGTGTTGGGCATCGTGGCGATCAACTCCCTCATCGCCGTTTTCATGAAGAAGCTGACGCATCAGGTGAACCGTCTCATCCTCACGTTCCTGAACTATGTCATGGCCGTTCCCATCATCGCCGCGGTGTCCTTCACGGGCTTGTTCGGGAACATCCAATGGTCGATGCTGATGGCTGTTTTTTCCGTTTGGCAGATCTGGCTGGCCGGGCTGGGTATTGTATTGGGGCTGATCTTTTATCTGAAGAGCATGAAGCACGGATCGGCTTTTTTCACCACGCTGTTGGTCGACGCATGGGACCCTCTCATCACCGGCGTGTTCACCTGCCTGTTTTTGGACAGGGTGACGACCAGGTTCGAAGTGGCGGCTTTCTTGATGATCTTCAGCGGCGTGAGCTACATCACCTCGCGGGAAACGAAGCTGAACAAGGGACATCAATATGAGGAAGCCGTTGTGGCGCAGGAGGGCGGGGAAGAAGAGGACGTGAAGTTCCCCTTTTACCGGCGGTTGTTGAGCCGGATCGGTCGGGCCTTGTTCCCGCCGAAGGCCCGGGAAAGGTGGGGCGTTGTCTCCGCCCGGGTGGCGATGCCGTTCTCCCGCCTGGCGCGGCTCTTCTCTAAAAAGGAAGCCGCGGTGTCGGCGGCCGGCGGACCGGCGACCGTTGAAGCCCGCGCGCCGCCTCCCCGGGGACTCAAACGGATCTTTTCCGCCGTCACGGACAGGATCAGCCTCAAGACGTTGAAAGGCGTGGGATATGCCCTCCTTTCCGGTTCTTTCTACGCCCTCGGCTATGTCCTGCTGGAAGATTATTCCCACATGTCGGAGAACGTGGCGCCCCTTTCCGTGGCTTTCATCCGCTGGGCCATGTCGGCCATCGTCGGTGTGGGCGTGGCCGGGGCGTGGGCCCTGTTCTCCAAAAAAGAGAATGTCAAAAAGGCTTTCCGGCTGGACTGGAAAAAATCCGTCCGTTGGCTGATCTACCTCAACATTTTCACCACGCTCCTCGTCCCGTTCCAATTCTTGGCTTTCCGGTACACCACCGCCCAGGTCATTATGATCCTCGATATCGCCATCCCGCTCTTCACGGGTTTTTTCGTCTGGTTCATGCTGAAATCCAGGCGGCTCACCAAATGGTTCGGCCTGGAACGGCCCGGCAAATCCACGTGGCGTTCCGTTTTGGGGCAGGTGGCGGTGATCGGCGGCGCCGTGCTGGTGATGCTGGTCGGCGGGGCGGAGGCCGGCGGGGCGAAGACCATGGCGTTGATGGGCAACCTGTTCGCTCTCGTCTCCGTGGTGGGGACGGCCGTCGAGTTCATCGCCACCGAGAGGATTTCCCGCCG
>JAKLDV010000053.1 GCA_022703335.1 Elusimicrobiota bacterium | reverse complement strand
CGTACTCGGGCGACATGGACACGCATTGCCGCGTCTGCCGCGAGCGGACGACCCATCGGCAGGACGCGGACGACACGTGGATTTGCGCCGACTGCGAGCAGGACGAGGTGGCCGAGTGATGCGCCCCTGGATCGAGGACATCTTCGCCGCCCAGGGCGTCACCGAGGCGGTCCATTCCCACGGAAACCAGGAGGGGATGGACGACACCCTCAAGGCGGTCAAGAGCCGTCGCCAAAAAGGCCTGATCTTCACGAACCTCGTGGATTTTGACATGCTCTACGGCCATCGCAACGACCCGCGCGGATACGCCCAGGCCCTGAAGACCTTCGACGACTGGCTGCCGAAACTGATGGCCGAGATGACCTCCTCGGACCTCTTGATCATCACCGCCGACCACGGGAACGAAACCACCGACGTCTCCACCGACCATACCCGCGAACACGTGCCGCTCCTCGTCTACGGCCCCGCCGTCCGTCCGGGACGGGACCTGGGCACGCGCAAGACGTTCGCCGACCTGGGCGCCACCGTGGCCGACCTGTTGGATGTTCCCGCGCCCCCCGTCGGCTCCAGTTTCGCGCCGGAAATTTTCTGATCACGCCGCCGGTGCCGGCGGCGCAGCCTATCGAGGGAGAACACCATGACATTGCACGACATGCTGCCGTCCGCTGTTGAGTTTTTGAGATCCAAGACCCAGGGCGCTTCCGCCCCCGGTATCGCGATCGTCCTCGGTTCCGGGCTCGGCCCCGTGGCCGATACGTTCACCGATCCCGTGGTCATCCCCTACACCGACATCCCCGGGTTCGTCGGTTCCACCGTGGCCGGCCACGCCGGCAAACTGATCTTCGGCCGCCTTTCCGGGAAGAGGATCGTCGCCATGAAGGGCCGGCTCCATTTTTATGAGGGGCACTCCATGGAACAGCTCACGTTCCCTTACCGCGTTTTTAAAAGGTTGGGGATCGAAACGTTGGTCCTCACCTCGGCGGTGGGAGGCATCTCCCCGCGGTTGAAGGCGGGCGACCTGATGGCCGTGCGGGACCACATCAATTTCATGGGAGAGAACCCGCTGCGGGGCCCTCACTACGACGATTACGGCGCGCGGTTCCCGGACATGTCGGAGGCCTATCCGAAATCCCTGCGGGACATCGCCAAGAAAGCCGCCAAATCGCTCAAGTTCGAATTGAAGGAAGGCATCTACTGCGCGGTGCGCGGGCCGTCCTATGAGACCCCCATGGAGATACAACTCTTCAAAAAGTGGGGCGCCGACGTGGTGGGCATGTCCGTCATCCCGGAGACGCTCATCTCCCATCAGGAGGGGGTGAAAGTCCTGGCCATCACCTGCGTCTCCAACAAGGCCGCCGGGTTGTCGGGCCGGCCGCTCAGCCACGAGGAGGTCATGGAGACCGGCCGCCGGGTGGAGAAACGTTTTTCCGGCCTCATCGCCAAGATCGTCGAAATGCTTTGATCGTTTTCGGTTGCATCCCTCCCGCATGAACGCCTACGACATCATCTTCAAAAAACGCAACGGCGGCGAACTGAGCCGCGAAGAGATCGAGTTCTTCGTCAAAGGGGTCACCGCCGGCGATTTGCCGCCGGAACAGGCGGCCGCCTGGCTCATGGCGGCTTTTTTGAAGGGCCTCACCAAGAAGGAAATGGTGTCGCTCACCACCGCCATGACCCATTCGGGGGAGATCCTCGACCTGGCCTCCGTTCCCGGCGACAAGGTGGACAAGCATTCCACCGGCGGCGTGGGCGACGGCACGTCTCTGGTGTTGGCGCCCCTGTTGTCCGCGTCCGGCGTGGTGGTTCCCATGATGTCGGGCCGCGCCCTGGGCCACACCGGCGGCACGTTGGACAAGCTGGAGGCCATCCCCGGGTTCCGCGTGGACCTCACCGCCGACGAGTTCCGCCGCCAGCTCTCCTCCGTCGGCTGCGCCATGATCGGCCAGACCGCCCAGGTGGCCCCGGCTGACAAAAAACTCTACGCCCTTCGGGACGTCACCGCCACGGTGGATTCCGTCACGCTCATCGCCGCCAGCATCATGTCGAAGAAACTGGCCGAGGGAACCAACGCCCTGGTGCTGGACGTGAAGACCGGGTCGGGCGCGTTCATGCAGAAAATGAAGGACGCCCGCGCCCTGGCCGCGGCCATGACCGCCATCGGCAACGGCGCCGGCGTGAAAACCGTCGCGCTCATCACCAACATGGACCAGCCGCTGGGCGGGGTGGCCGGGAACGCCCTGGAGATTCGGCAGGCCGTCGAGGTCCTCAAGGGCGGCGGCCCGGCGGATTTTTGTGAACTGATTTTGACGCTGGGCGCCTGGATGCTGGTGCTGGTGAAGAAGGCCCGCCAACCCGGCGAGGCCCGCAAGAGCCTGGAACCGTTGTTGAGGGACGGCCGCGCCTTGGAAAAATTCCGCGACATGGTTCGCGCCCAGGGCGGCGATCCGGCCGTGGCGGACAAACCGGAGGCGCTGCTGCCTCGGGCCCGCTTTCAAGGGGCGGTGCCCGCCCGCCGGGCGGGATACGTCGTCAAAATGGATACCCGCGCCATCGGCATGCTCGTGTCCGGATTGGGCGCCGGCCGCGCCAAACCCGGCGACCCGGTGGACCATTCCGTGGGGATCGAGTTCCATAAGAAGACCGGCGACATCGTCCGGTTGGGGGAGTCCCTGGCGACGGTCCACGCCGGTTCCCGGGAGAAACTGGAAGAGGCGCAACGGCTCTATCAAGAAGCGGTGGTCCTCGGCCCGCGCCGTCCCCCCAAACAACCGCTTGTCTACGGCCTTATCCGTTGAGATATCCGCGCTTCCGGGAGGAGTGAAAATGTCCAAAAAAGTTTTGAAACGGGAGTCCGTGAAGGTCGCCGTCATCGGCGGCAGCGGGTTGTACGACATCGAAGGGATCGAGGACGTCAAGGAAATCCGTCTGAAAACACCCTTCGGGGAACCGTCCGACACCATCGTGGTGGGCCGGCTGCGAGGCGTCCCCTGCGCTTTCCTGCCGCGGCATGCGCGGGGACACCGCCTCCTGCCCACCGAACTCCCCGCCCGCGCCAACATCTATGCGCTCAAGTCCCTCGGCGTGGAGCAGATCGTCGGGGTCGGCGCCTGCGGCAGTTTGAAGGAGGAGATTCCTCCTCGGGATTTCGTGGTCCCGGATCAGATCTACGACCGCACCAAGGGCCGGCACTCGACTTTTTTCGGGGACGGCGTGGTGGCTCACGTGACGTTCGATCAGCCCTATTGCCCGGAACTTTCTTCCCTCTTGGCCGACGGCGTGGAAAAGATCGGGGTGCGGGTGCACCGGGGCGGAACCTACGTGTGCATGGAGGGACCGGCTTTTTCCACCAAAGCCGAATCCGAGGTCAACCGCCGGCTGGGTTTTTCCGTCGTCGGCATGACCGCCCTGCCGGAAGCCAAACTGGCCCGCGAGGCGGAGATCTGTTATTCCACGGTGGCCCTCGTCACCGATTACGACGTTTGGAAGGAGGGGGAGGAGGTCAGCGTGGGAAAGCTGGTCGAGAACCTCCGCGCCAACGTGGAGAACGTTAAAAAGACGCTGGCGTCGGCTCTGCCGCTCCTGGCTCGTCGGACGCGGCGCTGCCGGTGTGCTTCGGCGCTGCAATACGCGATTTTTACGGACCCCAAGGCCATGAACCCCGGCACCAAAAAGAAGTTGAACCTGCTTATTGGAAAATACGTCTAGTGCCCGGCGCCCGGCCGGATATTGAAACAAGCCGTCCCTTGAACGAACCGGCCCGCCGGAGCCGGGAAGGCCTTTTTATATTTGTGATCGGCCGCCCCGGCAGCGGGAAATCGGAGTTCATCCGCCGGGCGGCCCGGCGTCTCACGGAGGAGGGGACGGTCCGCCGGACCTGTCGCGTGGACGATTGCTCGAAGTTGTGGGATATTTTCCGCCTGGAAGAATCGTCCGGGGAATGGAAACGCTGTCGAAAGATGCCCGGCGGCGGATATCGTGTGACCGACCCTTCGGTGTGGGACGAGCTCCTCCGCGCCGTGGCGCGGGAGGTTGGGGAATTGGAAACCTCTTCCGCCGCGACCTTCGTGGAGTTCTCGCGGGCCTCCTACGCGGCCGCTTTTAAGAATTTTTCGCCGGACCTGTTGCGGCGGTCGGTGGTGGCGTATGTGGACTGTTCCTTTGATACTTGCTGGCGCCGGAACCTGCAGAGGTCGAAGTCTTCCGAAGGACAAGACCGGCATTTCGTCAGCCGGGAGGAGATGGAGTCCACCTATCGCCGGGACGATCGGGAGGAATTCCTCCGTCAATCGCCGGCGCCGGTGTTCGTGGTCGATAACGAATCTGACGGCACGGAACATTTACAGGCCGCGGCCGAGGTTTTTGCGGGGAAACTGAGGGACGTAGGGAAGGCGGGGGGAACGTCATGACGGACATCGTGCAAAACGCCGAGAACGAAGTTTTGAAAAAACTGCCCAAGGTGGACCTGCATCTCCATTTGGACGGCGCGGCCCGCCCGGAGACGCTCATGGACCTGATGCGCGCCTCCGGCGCGTCTCTGCCCACCGAGGATCCGCGGGAATTCCAGAAATACGTGCAGGTCCCGCGCTCCTGCCGCAGCCTGGCCGATTTCCTGAAGGCTTTCGAGTTTTTTTATCCGTTCCTTAAATCGCCCGAAGCGGTGGAGCGCCTCGCCTACGAGCTCTGTGAGGATTGTTCCCGTTTGAACGTCCACTGTTTCGAGGCGCGGTTCGCCCCGGCGCTGCAGGCCAAGGCGCGACTCTCGCAGGAGGATATCCTCCGCGCCGCCCTTCGCGGCGTCGAACGGGGCGCCCGGGATTTCTCCGTCAAGGCCGGATTGATCCTCTGTTGCTATCGCTCCATCCCGCAGACGGAAAACGATGAGACGGTGGAGCTGGCTGAAAAATATCTCGGCCGCGGCGTGGTGGGGATCGACCTGGCGGGAGACGAGTCCCGCTACCCCGTCTCGCTGTATGCCGCCTGTTTTAAGCGTGCCGTGGAACGGCATATTCCCATCACCTGCCATGCCGGCGAGGCGGACGGCCCGAAAAGCATCGACAACGCCCTTCATTTGGGGGCGCGGCGGATCGGCCACGGGGTTCGCCTGCAGGAGGATTCCGGCGTCTTCGAGCGCGTGAAACGGGAACGCGTCCCCCTGGAGATGTGCATCACCTCCAACGTGCAGACCCAGGCGGTGAAAGGGTTCGCCGTCCATCCCGCCAAGCGTTATCTGGAGGCCGGCCTGTGCGTGACCCTCAACACCGACGATCCCGGGGTCTCCGGCATCGATTTGGTGCACGAATACGCTGTGGCCATGGGAAAATTGAATTTCACTGAAAGAGATTTGGTTCGGGTCATCCTGAACGGGGTGGACAGCTTGTTCCTGCCGGAACCGGAGAAGAAGGAACTGCGCCGGCGCTACGAGAAGGAATTGGCTTCCCTCTTAAAATTACCGACGGGAGAACGCCTTTGAAGAATAAAAACAAGAAACCGCTGACCGCCGTTTACCGCCGTCTTTTGGCGGCGGCAAAAGCGGCGCGACAAAAAGCCTACGCGCCCTATTCCCGCTACCGCGTGGGGGCCGCGGTCCTGACCTTCGGCGGGAAGATTCACGCCGGGTGCAACGTGGAAAACGCCTCCTACGGCCTGACCTGCTGCGCGGAACGCGTCGCCATCTTCAAGGCGGTGTCCGTCGGCGAACGCCGCCTGCGGGCCGTGGCCATCGTCCTGGACGCGCCCTCCTACGGCGCCCCCTGCGGCGCCTGCCGCCAGGTGATTTATGAGTTCGGCCCCGCCGCCGACGTCCTGATGGGCACCGTGCGGGGGGGAGTGAGAGTCCAGCGCATCGGCGAACTCCTGCCGCTCGCCTTCGGCCCCGCCCACCTCAAAGACTGATCCCGCATGACGTCTTCTCCCGCCGAACAAGAAAGCACGGGGACCCGTCGAGGGAAGACCGTCGCCCTTAAAGACGGTTCCGTGCATCTTCTGGTCGGCTCCGCGTCGTTCCGCGTGGAGAAAGGCGTTCTCTCTTCCGCGGGGGCGCGCCTTCCCGCACAAACCTCCGTCCGCGTCCCGTTCGGCCGGGCGCTGCCGCTGGAGGCGGAGGAACCGTCCGAGATCGTTCTGTTCGACGGCAGCGAGACCCGCCTGCGGGACGTGGGCCGCCGCACGGTTCCGGAAGCGTGGACCGCCGCCGCGGACGCTTTGGTGAAGGACGCCCCCCGGCTTCTCCTGTGCCTCGGTTTTTCCTACACGGGCAAGAATTTTTTCTGCACCCATCTGGCCAACCGTTTTCGGGCGGCCGGAAAGCGGGTCTGCGTGATCGACGCGGACCCGGATCAGACGGAGATCGGTCCGCCGGGCTGCGTGGGCCTTCTGGACATGAACGACCCCGTGTTGTTCTTTTCGCAGGCGCTTCCCACGGCCCTCCAATACGTGGGGTCCCATTCGGTTATCGCGCGGCCGGCCGTGGTCCTGGCGGCGGCGCAGCGTTTGGTGAACAAGGCGCTTCACGAGCGTCGGGCGGAGGTCGTGCTTGTCAACGTTCCCGGCTGGACGGCCGAAGACAGCGGCCGCTGTTTCCATGCCCTCCTTTCCACCCTCCTTTCGCCGGATCGGACGATCGTCCTCCAACGCAAGGACGAGTCCGAGCATTTGGTCCGGGGCGTCCCCGTGTCCCGGACGGTGCGGTTGCGGGCGTCCGAATTCGCGGCGCGAAGTTCGGCGGACGAACGGAAACGATATCGCGAGGAACGAACGACGGCCTATTATCAGAACCGCCGGCTGCTCGTTTTGCCGTTCCATCACGTATCGTCGGCGGGCGCGTCCTTCCTTTCCGGATATCCGCAAAAGATCGTCAACGAGAAAATCCTTTACGTCGAGCGGATGCCGTCGGAACTGGAGGGGGTCCTGGTGGCGGTCCCGGAACCCTTGTCCCCCGTTGAGGCGGACAAGATCAAAAGGACCTACGAGCGTCCGGCCCTCAAGCAGATTGTGGCGGGCTCGGAGGCGGGTGTCCAGGTGGGACTGGCCGACGAGAACGGAGACACGCTGGCGCTCGGCGTCATCCAGAAATTCGATTTTTCCGAAAGGCACATCGAGATATGGACCCCCCTGGCCCTGGGCCGGGAGGATAAGGTGAAGATCCTTCAGTTCGGAACCCTCCGCCTCACCCTCGACGGCCGAGAGGACGGCTCTGTGGACGCGGGAAAATTCTAATGACGTCGAAACCGCTTCACGCCATCCGTGAACGCATCGAGGCCACGGAGGCCCAGCATTTGGCGCCGCAGGCGCAGCTGGCCATTCGGACGCGCGGCCGGCAAAAACCCGACGAGGAATGCCCCGTGCGCACCTGCTACCAGAAAGACCGGGACCGGATCCTCCATTCCACCGCCTTCCGCAACCTGAAATTCAAGACCAACGTTTTTTTGTCCACCTCGGGGGAGAAGTTCCGCACGCGCCTCACGCACGTGTTGGAGGTCTCCCAGCTCGGCCGGACCATCTGTCGGGCGCTGGGGCTCAACGAGGACCTGGCCGAGGCCACCGCGCTGGGGCACGATCTGGGGCACACGCCCTTCGGGCACGTCGGAGAACACGTCCTGCACAGGCTCACCGGGGGCAAGTTCTATCATTCTCAGCAGTCTCTTCGGGTGGTGGACTATCTGGAGAAAAACGGCAAAGGACTCAACCTGACCCACGAGGTGCGCGACGGCATCCTGAAACACGCCAAAGGGTCCAAGACGATGAGGAACTTCGACGGCACCGGCGCCTTCGGCAAGCCCGTGACCCTGGAGGGGCAGGTCATCCAGTACGCCGACTGGCTGGCCTACGTGAACCACGACGTGGACGACGCCGTGGCCATGGGCGTGGTGAAGATCAACGATTTTCCGCAGGACGCCCTCCGGTTGCTCGGTCTGCGGCATTCGGAGCGCGTCGGCTCCATGGTGCGGGCGGTCATCGAGGCCAGCCGGGACCTGAAACAGGTGCGCCTGAGCCCGGCGGTGCTGGAAGCCACCGAGGCGGTGCGGGACTATCTCTATAAAAAAGTGTACACTCGTCCCGAGATCGCCGACGTGCTCAAGCAGTCGGAGATCGTCGTGGCGGCGCTGTACGAGCATTACTGGAAAAATTTCGACGAGATCCTCCGAGAATGGCCGTGGATCGAGCCGGAGGGGAAGGAAAAAGCGGTGGCGGATTTCGTGGCGTGGCAGTCGGATTACGCCTGCCTGGAGCGATACGAGAAAATTCGTGGAAAGGGGCCTGTGACCAGCCATGGCTAAAAGCGCGAAAAAAAGCGGCGGGACGACGGTGATGCATGTCACCGTGGACAGGATCGAGGATAAACGCACCGCGGTGGTGACGGTGTTGGGCGGCGGCCAGATGTTCCTGCCCGTCAAACTTTTTTCACCGGGCCTGCGGGAGGGACAGATCTTCGATGTCACCTGGGCGCCGAACCGCGAGGCGGAACAAACGTTGCGTTCGGAGATCATGAAGTTGCAGGGGGCGCTCCTGAAACGCTCGCGGAAGAGATAGGACGTTTCGTCTTTTCTTCAAACGCTTGAATGAGGTATGATGGGATCGATGGGTAGGAAAAGGAAACTCCAGAGGCGGGGGTGTGGGCGCGTGGCCGCGTTGCTCGCGGCGTTGCTGGCGGTCGGGATTTCATCCCTCCGGGCCGGCGATCTGAAGGTGACCTACGTGGACGTCGGCGTCGGCGACGCCATCCATATCCAAACCCCGGCCGGGAAGAACTACCTCATCGACGGCGGCGACACCTCCGACCCCAACACCCCCCCCACCCTCGACGACACCACCCAGGATTTCTGCCCCCTCGTCAAATACCTTTTGGACAACAACATCCGCACGCTCGACTTCATCCTGAAGACCCACGACGACAGCGACCACTACCGGGGCCTCCAGGCCCTTCTGGGCACGAAAACGACCTCGGGCGGATCGAACGTCTTCAGCGTCGGGGCGGTCGTCTTTTCGTCGGACACCGCCGTCCTGACCAATCTGTCCTCGCATCCGGAGACGAAGTCCGTGCGGGTTTCCTCCGGCACCCGGCTGGAGACCCTGCCGGACTTGGCCGGAATCTGGGACCCCGCCCTGACGGGCCTGGTCCTCTATCCGCGCTCTCCCACGTCGGATCCCAGCACCAACAGCGGTTCGGTGGTCGTGAAGTTCACCTACGACCGTCTCAGTTTCCTCTTTACCGGCGATGCCGAGACCGCGGACGAGACCGCCATCCGGGCCGATTTTTCCTCCGCCACCCTGGCCTCCACGGTGTTGAAGGTGGCCCACCACGGATCCCGCACCGGTTCTTCTTCCGCATTTCTGGACGCCGTCACGCCGCAGGTGGCCGTTGTTTCGGTGGCGGCCAACAGCTACGGTCTCCCGGACGCCGAAATCCTCAAACGGCTGACGGATAAGGGTGCCGCGGTCTACCGCACGGACCAGCAGGGCCATGTTTCCGTCGTCACCAACGGCAGCGCGTTCGCGGTCTACACCGCCTATGTGTCTTCTCAGACGGTGACGGATTTGAGGACCGTCTCCTCTCGGCCGTCGGTGCATGTGTACCCCAATCCGGCGCCGGGAAAGACCAGCCCCGCCAAAACCACGGTGGTCTACGAGCTGAACGGCGTGGTGGACGAGGTGCGCGTCGCCGTCTATTCCTTTAACGGCGAATTGGTCCGTTCCTTCGACGGCGTCACGCGCCACATCGGTTCCAACTATTTCGATTGGGATCTGAAGAACGGCGAGGGAGAAGCGGTGGTGAACGGGCTTTATTACGTGCAGGTGGAGGCCAAGGCCGGCGGCAGTTCCCTTTTCGGCCGGACCAAGATGGCGGTGCTGCGGCCATGAGTGAAAAGTTTAAGGTTAAAAGTTCAAAGGGGCTGCTCTTGCTTGCTTTGAACTTGACACTTTCAACTTTTAACTGTTTTGCCACCGAAGGGGCCGGCACGGTCGCCGTTCCGTTTTTACGGATGGCCGTCGGCCCGCGCGCCGCGGGCATGGGCGAGGCGTTCACCGCGGTGTCGGACGATTCCACCGCGCTTTTCTGGAACCCGGCCGGCCTCGGCGGCGTTAGAAGAAATGAGGTGTATGCCTCGCATCAGACCTGGCTGGAGGATGCCCGTCTCAGCCACGCCGCTTTCGCCCGTCCGGTCGGGCGGCTGGGGACGTTCGGGGTGGGGTTGGCCTACGTGGGGTCGGGGGTGCTGGAAGGGCGGAACGAATCCGACGTCGTCACCGGCAATTTCGACATGACGGACTTGGCCGTCACGCTCGGCGCCGGCCGTCCGTTCTTTAATTTTTTGCAAGCGGGGGTGAACGTCAAAATGATCCAGCAGACCATCGCCGACGAGAAAGGTTCGGGTTTCGCCGCCGATGCCGGCGCGCTCTGGCGGATCCCTCTGCCGGAACAGGTCGTCGTCTGGGGGGTGTCGGTCAACAACGTGGGCGGAAAGATCGGGCCGGGAGAAAAGGCCGATCTCCCCACGGCCGCGCATGTGGGCGTGTGCGATCGGCTGCTCCGGGAGACCGTCCTCCTTTCCGTGGAGGGGGTTCTCCCTCAGGACACGGATTTCAAGGTCAACGCCGGCGCGGAGTTCTTGGTCGGCGGATTTTTGGCCCTCCGCGGCGGATACCGGTTCCGGCAGGACGACGTCTCCGGGGTGGACGGGCTGTCCGCCGGGTTCGGACTCCGCTATTCCCAGAAACAGGACTATTTTTTTGATTATTCTTTTAGCGGGCAGGGGGATCTCGGCGCGAGTCATCGCGTCAGTCTGACTCTGAGGTTCTGATGAGCGGGATTCGTCGTCGCATGCGGGCGCGGCACCTTCTCCCACTCCTGATCCTGGCGGCGACGGTTGTTCCTTCCGCCTGGGCCAGGCAGGAGTTGGTCGTCACCTACCTCGACTGCGGCCAGGGCGATTCCATCCTTCTTCAAACGCCCGACAATAAATCCATCCTCATCGATGCGGGGCCGCTGGAGGCCAGCGAAGGACTCGACGCCGGCCGCGACGCCATCGCTCCTTATCTCCGCGAACAGGGCATCCGCCGTCTGGACGTGGTCGTTTTTTCTCATCCGCACATGGACCACATCGGCGGATTCAAATACATCCTTAAAAATTTCTCCGTCGGCTACGTCTACGACGTGGGGTATTCCTATCCCTCGCCGGACTACAAGGACGTCCTGTCCCTGATACAGAAAAAGAACATCAAATACAGCGTGGCGCGCAGCGGCGACACGCTCGATTGGGGACCGAGCCTTAAAGTGAGGGTCCTGGGCCCGCCTCGGGAACTGCCCTGGGACAACCCCAACGACAACTCCATGCTCATCCAGGTTCAACACGGGAAAGTGAAGTTCCTTTTCACGGGGGACATCGAAAAGGAGGCGGAGTTCGAGGCGGTGATCCGGCACGGCCCGACCCTGGAAAGCCAAATATTCAAGGCGCCCCACCACGCCGCGAACACCTCCTCCACCAAGGAGTTCTTGGACCATGTGCGACCGGAGACGGTGGTCGTTTCCTGCGGCCGCCGGAACCGCTTCGGGCATCCCAACAAGAAGATCATCGGCCGGTATGAGGATTACGGCCTGCGCGTCTACCGCACCGATCTCCAGGGGCACATCCGCGTCATTTCCGACGGTAAAAAATACCGGGTGGAGGCCAAGGCGTTGCCTTGAGAGAGCTCATGAAGATATTCCGCCTCTGGATTGTCCTGTGTTTGGCCCCCTCCGCTCTTTTCGCCGCGGCGGAGGTCGAAGCCCTTTTCCGCCGGGACGCCAAAGCCTACGACCCCCAATATGCCGAGATGACCGTGGTTTTTTTGGACGTCGGCCAGGGGGATTCCACCTTCATCAAGACGCCCAACGGCCGCACCGTGCTCATCGATGGCGGCGGAACGCCGGCCTGGTCCGACCTGGACTTCGAACCCGGCCGGGAGGTGGTGGTGCCGTTCCTGGAGGAGCGCGGGGTGTTGAAGCTCGATTACGTGGTCATCTCCCACCCGCACGGCGACCATATCGCCGGCCTGCTGGAGGTGTTCCGCCGGGTGCCGGTGAAGAATCTGGTGGATCCGGCGTTGGAAGCGGAGGAGCCGGAATACAGCGAGCTTTTGAAGTTGGCCAAGAAAAACAAAACGGAATACGTGGTCGTCGGCGAGGGAGACCTGTTGCCCATCGACCCCGCGTTGGAAGTCCGGGTGCTCTCGCCGCCGCGGGACTACGTGTATCCGGATTTGAACAACAGCTCCTGTGTGTTACGAATCACCTACCGGAACGTGTCGTTCCTTCTTACAGGGGACATTGAAGAGGACGCGGAGAACCGCCTGGCAAGGGAATACAAGAACAAACTCAGGTCGCAAATCTTGAAGGTCCCTCACCACGGGTCCCGAACCTCCACCTCCCTGCGTTTTCTGGATCTGGTGAAACCGGAGACGGGCATCGTCATGGTGGGGAGGGGGAACCTTTTCGGCCATCCCCACCCGCAATCTCTGTCCCGTTTTCGCGCCCGCAACATTCTCCTGTATCGGACGGACAACGACGGAAACGTGACCGTGCGCACCGATGGCCTCCACTATAAAGTCACAACGGCCCGGGAAGCCCAATAAAGGCCCAAAACCCTAAAATTTGCCGTTTTTTGATCGTTTTCCACCCCCTTTGACGAGGGGGAAAATCCATAAAAAAATAATAAAAAAGCCCTTGACTTAAAGGAATATATCATTGATACTATAGGTGTAAAGAAGTAGTAACAGAGGTGCCATAGATCGGTGTAATTTCCTTGGGAGAGGGGAGACAAACCGAAATGTCTGGAGAGGAAATCCGGACAGATAAACGCCGCGAGACGGCGTTGGTTTGTTCGGGTACACCACAAGCGATTTTAGGGCGACCGAAACGCCGGTTCCTGACCCGTGTGAGAAGGGGTTGGAAGTCGGTATTTTGCGTCGCTTTTTCTTTTGTCTATTTCTATTCAAGCGCTTTAACGGTGTATGCCACCGAGACGGCGTTCTGGTCCCAGCGCCGTCAGGCGGCCGATAAACTGAAAGACAAACCCACCCTGGACCAGGCGGTCTTGGCGGCGGATGAGCCGTCCCGTGCCGGTCTTTCCTCCGAACAATACCAATTGTTGGCCCAACTCCCCCGCGCCACCGATTTCAGTTTGGGCGTCACCGAAAACGTTTCCATCGCCACCCTCGGCGCGGAGCCGTCGGCCCGCCTGAAGCCGCAAGACCTCCAAAAAGCGGCGGCGCAGGCCAAAGATTCCCCCACCTGGCTGTCCACCCTCGTTTTGCCGTTTGGTTCCATTCGAGACATCTACCTCTCTCCCCAGCCGGGCGCGCCGCTCGTCATCCACATTCAGGACGCGCACGAGATCGAAGAGGCGCAGAAGAACATGGCCGCCATGATCCAGGGCCTCCGCCAGGAACGGGGCATCAACCTTGTCGGTTTGGAAGGAGCCCAAGGGGCCTTCGCCGTGGATTCGTTCCGGGGCTACGCCGATCCGGAGATCCTCAAGGGAATGGCCGACTATTTCCTGAAGGAGGGCTACATCGGCGGCGCGGAATACGCCGGCCTCACCTCGCCCGAACCGCCCATCCTTTGGGGCATGGAAGACACCGCGCTCTACGAGAGCAACATCCAGGCCTTCAAGGATTCCATCAAATACAAGCCGGTGGTGCACACGTTCCTTTCGGAGATGAAGACCGCGGTGGCCGCCCTCAAGGAGGAGGTGTATTCTCCGGACCTGAAGGAGTTCGACAAACACTTCAACGCCTACAAAGGGCATGGGGAAAGCCTGGGCGCCTACGTGCGGTATCTGTTGTCGGTGTCGGACGACGGTCGGCGGGGCTACACCAACCTTCACCTCCTCATCAACGCGCTGGATTGGGAGGACTCCCTCGATTTTAAACGGGTGGAAAAAGAGCGCCTGGAACTGGTGGAGATGCTGGCCAAGCGCCTTTCCGACGAACAACTGACCTATTTGGTGCAACAGAGCCTGCTTTACCGCATGGGCCGCATGGGCTACGGCGATTACTACCGCTTCCTCCGGAACCTCTGCCGGCAGAACGACATCCCTCTCGATAACTTCACCCAGTTGAGCACCTACATTACCTACGTGCTCTTGGCGGAACAGATCAACCGCAACGAACTTTTGGTGGAACTGTCCCGCTTGGAGGAGGCCGCGCAGAACGGCCTGGCCGGCACCTCGAACCAGAGACGCCTGGCGGCGGTGAACCGCCACCTGATGGTGTTGGAAAAACTGACTTCGCACAACATGACCATGTCGGACTGGCTGTATTACTTCGACAAAAAGGTGGACATCCTCGGCGTGGTCGCGGAGACCCGCTCCCTCGCGTCGGCTGCCGGACTGACGGTCACCGTGAACGTTCCGGACAATTTCGTCAACGTCATCCAACCGTACGAACAGTTCTGTCAATACGCCACCCAGCGAAACAACGCCATCGTGGAGAACATGCTGTCGAAGATGAAACAGGAAAAGGTCCCCACTTCCATCCTGGTGGCCGGCGGTTTCCATTCCGACGGCCTCACGCAGATCCTTCGGCAGAAGGGAGTCTCCTACGTGGTGGTGATGCCCAAGATCACCGAGGTGCCGAAGGAAAGCCACTATCTGGACGTGTTCGCCCACGATCCCCTGCCGTTGGAGAAGATGTTCTCCGGCGACACCATCTACCTGGCCGCGCGCCGATTGATGCAGAGCGATCCGACCGTCATCGACGACCGCCTCCGGTCGTTCCAGGGATTGGCCGCCCTCTTGCCGGGGATACTGGAAGTGGCGCGGAAGGCCCAGGAGAGCGGCGTTGGGGTGGAGGAACTGGAACAGGTCCTGCAGGCGGCGGGGGAGAAGGTCGGCCGGCGATTCAAAACCGTGGGGGCGTTGAGCGCCCACATCCACAAGAAGACCCGCGCCGGATTCTTCAACCTGGCGAGCGTGTCCATCACCAACGACAAGGGCAACGAACGACGCGTCACCGCCTTCATCTGCTCCAAAGAAAAAATGGAGGCCGCCAAACCTTACCTGGAAAAAGCCGGCATCACGGTGGCGCACCAGGCCGAAATCGAGATCGACGGTCAGAAATACGTTTTCGCCCTGTCTTCCACGGCTCCCGGCTTCGCCCCCCTGCGGGCGTTCGTGGACATCTTTAAAAAGCTCAGCGTCTCGGTCGTCGCCGCTGTGGGGGAGAAGGAGGATGAGGTAAAAAAGGCCGCGTTGGAGTGGTCCCTGAAGGAAAGTTTCGACAGAGAAGATAAGGAGGCGTTTCGGAGTCATTTGAGGTCGCTGGAGGGAGACGTCGAGGGGCAGATGAAATTTCTGCTGCCTTTCATTTCCGCCGAGCCGCGGAACGCGTG
>JAKLDV010000052.1 GCA_022703335.1 Elusimicrobiota bacterium | reverse complement strand
CGATCGTCCCTACGTTCACGTGCGGCTTCGTCCTCTCAAATTTCGGTTTCGACATGATTGATGTTCCTCCTGATTATGTTGTTGAAATCTAACGGCTTGCGGCCGCCGATGTTTTGGCCACGATCTCTTCCGAGATCTGGCGCGGAACCTCTTCGTAGTGGCTCGGTTCCATGGAGTAGCTCGCCCGGCCCTGCGACAGCGAACGGAGCGTCGTCGCGTAACCGAACATCTCCGACAGGGGGATGTGCCCATGGATGATGCGGACCGTCCCCTTCATGTCGGTCGATTCGATCTTGCCGCGGCGCTTCATCAGGTCGCCCATCACGTCGCCCACGTAATCTTCGGGCGACGTCACCTCGATCTTCATGATGGGTTCCAGCAGCGCCGGACTCGCCCGACGGCAGCCGTCCTTCAGCGCCATGGAAGCGGCGATCTTGAAAGCCATTTCGTTCGAATCCACCTCGTGGAAGCTGCCGTCGAAGACCGTGGCGCGGAAGTCCACCATCGGGTACCCCGCCATCACGCCCGACTCCAGCGATTCGCGCAGTCCCTTCTCAACGGCCGGGATGTATTCCCGCGGGATGCGTCCGCCCTTGATCTTGTCCACGAACTCAAAACCTTTTCCGGCCTCCAGCGGCTCGATCTCCAACCAGACGTGCCCATATTGGCCTCGTCCGCCGGTCTGCTTGATGTATTTGCCTTCCGCCTCCACCTTCTTGCGGATGGTCTCGCGGTAGGCCACCTGGGGCTTGCCGACGTTGGCCTGCACGTTGAATTCCCGTCTCATGCGGTCCACGATGATATCCAGGTGCAACTCCCCCATCCCCGCAATGATCGTCTGGTTGGTCTCCTCGTCAGACCGGACGCGAAACGTCGGGTCCTCCTCCGCCAACCGGCCGAGGGCGACGGCCAGCTTCTCCTCATCCGCCTTGGACTTCGGCTCGATGGCCACGGAGATGACCGGTTCCGGAAACTTCATGCTTTCCAAAATGATCGGGTTGGCTTCATCGCAGAGGGTTTCGCCGGTGGTCACCTGCTTAAACCCCACGCCGGCGGCGATGTCTCCCGCGTAAAGCTCCTCCACTTCCTCGCGCTTGTTGGCGTGCATGCGCAGGATGCGACCCAGCCGCTCGCGGGAGCCGCGGTTGGCGTTGAAAACATAGGATCCCGAGGTCAATTTGCCGGAATATATCCGGAAAAACGTCAGTTTCCCGACGTGTGGATCCGTCTGGATCTTGAACGCCAAGGCGCAGAAAGGCGCCTCATCGCTGGGAAGCCGCGTCAACTCCTTTTCGCTGCGCGGCTCGTGCCCCTTGGTCGGCGGCAGCTCCACCGGAGAGGGGAGATAATAGCATACCGCGTCCAGCATGGGTTGCACTCCCTTGTTCTTGAAGGAAGTGCCGCACATCATGGGATAAAATTTGCCTGTGATGGTCGCCTTGCGCATGACCTTGCGTATCTCGTCCACGGAAACGGCGTGCCCGCCCAGGAATTTCTCGGCGAACTCGTCGTCGAAATCCGCCAGGGCCTCGATCATCTTCTCCCGGTATTGCTTCGCCTTTTCCACCAGCTCGGCGGGGATCTCTTTTTGTTCGAATTTGGCCCCCATTTCCTCGCCGTGCCACACCAACGCTTTCATCTCGACCAGATCCACGATCCCCACAAAAGAAGCCTCCGCCCCGATCGGGAGCTGGATCGGCACCACGTTGGCTCCGAGACGTTTGTGCATGGAATCCACGCACATATAGAAATCGGCCCCGACCTTGTCCATCTTGTTGGCGAACACCATGCGGGGGACATGATATTGGTCCGCCAACCGCCAGTTGGTCTCGGACTGCGGCTCCACGCCCTGGGAACCGTCCAAAATGACCACGGCGCCGTCCAACACGCGCAGGCTGCGGTTCACTTCCACGGTAAAATCGATGTGGCCGGGCGTGTCGATGATGTTGATCTGACAGTCCCGCCACTGGCAGTAGGTCGCGGCGGAGGTGATGGTGATGCCGCGCTCCCGCTCCTGTTCCATCCAGTCCATGGTGGTGTTGCCGTCGTGCACCTCGCCGATCTTATGGATCCGTCCCGTGTAAAAAAGGACCCGTTCGGTGGTGGTCGTCTTGCCCGCGTCGATGTGGGCGGTGATCCCGATGTTCCGGACTTTATCGAGTGAAAACTTGCGTGGCATGATCCCTCGTCCCTCTTTCCCTTACCAGCGGTAATGCGCGAACGCCTGGTTCGCTTCCGCCATCTTGTGCGTGTCTTCCCGCTTCTTCATGGCGGTGCCTTCCTTTTTGCTGGAAAGCATGAACTCCTCCGCCAGCCGCTCCGACATGGCCTTCCCCGTCTTGGCGCGGGCGGCGGCCAAAATCCATTTGAACGCCAGGGTCGCGCCGCGCTCGGGCCGGACTTCTTGCGGCACCTGGTATGTGGCGCCGCCCACACGCCGGGGACGCACCTCCAGCAGAGGACGGACGTTCTCGATGGCGCGGGTGAATACGGCCAATGGCTCCTCTTTCATTTTGTCCTGAATGAGCTTCAGGGCGGTATAAAAAATCCGTTCGCCCGTCATTTTCTTCCCGCAAAAATTCAACCGGCCGATGAAGCGCGCCGCCAGGACGGACTGGTATTTATAGTCCGGGTCCGGCATCCCTCTTCGTTCGCGCGGTTTCAGTTCTTTTCGTGGCATGGCAACCCCTTATTTCTTCTCGGCCTGTTTGGGCCGTTTGGCGCCGTATTTGGAACGGCCCTGCTTGCGGTCCGCCACCCCGGTGGCGTCGAGCGGCCCGCGGATGATGTGGTAGCGCACTCCCGGCAGATCCTTCACGCGGCCGCCGCGGACGAGCACAATCGAGTGTTCCTGAAGATTGTGCCCCACCCCCGGGATGTAGGCGGTGACCTCCACCCCCGTCGAAAGTTTCACACGCGCCACTTTGCGCAGGGCCGAGTTGGGCTTCTTCGGCGTGGTGGTATAGACGCGGGTACACACGCCGCGACGCTGCGGTGACTTCTCCAGCGCCGGGGCCTTCGTCTTCTTTGTCACCGATTCCCGGCCGGAAGTGACGAGTTGATTGATTGTCGGCATTTCGAAGACCTCCGCTATTCGGCGGCCGCAGGCGGGACTTTCGCCTGGGTGCGCGCGTAGAAACCCGTGCCCGTCGGGATCAGATGCCCGATGATGACGTTCTCTTTCAGACCGCGCAAGCCGTCCACCTGGCCGGCGGAAGCCGCGTCGGTGAGCACCCGCGTGGTTTCCTGAAACGACGCCGCGGAAATGAACGATTCCGACGACAGCGAGGCCTTCGTGATGCCCAAGAGCACCGGCTGCGCCTCGGCGGGCTCCCCATCGCTCTCCGCCGCCTCCCGGTTTTCGCGCGAGAACCGCCCCTTGCTGACGATCTCACCCACCAGGGAATCCGTGCTTCCGGATTTCGTGACAAGCAGGTTGGACAGCATCTGACGGACGATGATCTCTATGTGTTTGTCGTTCATGCCCACGCCCTGAAGGCGGTACACTTCCTGAATTTCATTGACGAGGAACTCCTGCACCTCTTTGGCGCCGCGCACGCGCAGGATATCGTGCGGATTGATGGCGCCGTCGGTGAGCGATTCGCCTACCCCCACGCGGTCGCCTTCATACACCACGAGGTGTTTTCCCTGCGGGATGCTGTAGTCGCGGGCCAGGCCGGTCTCTTCGTTGGTCACGGTGACCTTCATGGTGCCGCGCTGCGTCATCCCCAACTTAACGATACCGTCGATCTCGGAGATGACCGCCGCGTTCCGGGGTTTTCGCGCCTCGAAGAGTTCCGCCACGCGGGGCAAGCCGCCGGTGATGTCCTTGGTTTTCGAGACTTCCTGCGGTATCTTGGCCAAGACGTCGCCGGGCTGAATCCCATCGCCGTCCTGAACGACGATGTTGGTGTCCACCGGCAGAGGATAGCTGGCCTCTTTCTTGCCGCCCTTCGACACCACCACCTGGGGATGAAGCTGCTCCGCGCGATGCTCGATGATGACCCGCTCGATCAGCCCCGTGATGCGGTTCTTTTCCTCGTGCATCGTGATGCCTTCGATGACGTCGTGCAGTTTGGCCGTGCCCTCGTATTCCGAAATGATGGGGAGGGAGTAAGGGTCCCACTCGGCGAGGATCTCGCCGGGCTCCGCCTTCTTCCCGTCCGACACCTTCAGCCGGGCGCCGTAGGGAACATCGTAATGTTCCTTCTCCTGACCGCCCGCTTCCCGGAGGGAAAGCACCGCGTTTCGCGTAACGCAAAGCAGTTGTCCTTCCCGGTTGCGGATGGTGCGGAGGTTCATGAACTTCACGGTGCCGCCCTTTTGCGCGGCCACCTGAGACTTTTGGATCACGCGGCTGGCGGTTCCGCCGATATGGAAGGTCCGCAGCGTGAGCTGCGTGCCGGGTTCGCCGATGGACTGGGCCGCGATCACGCCGACCGCCTCGCCCACTTCCACCAAACGACCCGTCGCCAAATTCAGTCCGTAACATTTAGCGCAAACCCCGAACTCGGCCTCGCAGGTGAGGACGGAACGGATGCGCATGCGGTCGATTCCGGCGGCCACGATCTCCTTCGCCTTGGCGGCGGTGACCATCTCGCCCGCCTTGATGAGAAGTTCGTCGGTCAGCGGGTTGACCACGTTGTCCAAGGTGAACCGGCCGACCAGACGCTCGTCCAACGGCTCAATGATGTCCTCGCCGGAGCGGATGGCCCCGATGCGGATGCCGTTGATGGTGCCGCAATCGTCCGACATCACCACGATGTCGTGGGCCACGTCCACCAGCCGCCGCGTCAGGTAGCCGGCATCGGCCGTCTTCAGGGCGGTATCGGCCAGACCTTTACGTCCGCCGTGCGTGGAGATGAAGTATTCCAACACCGTCAGCCCTTCGCGGAAGTTGGAGATGACGGGAGACTCGATGATTTCACCGACGGCGCCGGTGATCTTTTTTTGGGGCTTCTGCATCAGTCCGCGCATGCCGGCCAGCTGGCGGATCTGCTGTCGGCTTCCGCGGGCGCCCGAATCGGCCATCATAAAGACCGAGTTGAACTTCGCGTCGCCCTTTTTATAGGTGGCCAGTTCCGTCTTCTTCATGTCGTCGAACATGATGTCGGAGATCTGGTCGGTCACGTGCGTCCACAAGTCGATGATCTTGTTGTACCGCTCGGAGTCCGTGATCACGCCGGCCTTCGATTGGCGCTCGATCTCCTTGATCTCCGCGCGGGCCTTCTTGATCAGCTCGCTTTTTATCTTGGGGATGTGCATGTCGGAGATGGAGATGGAAAGTCCCGCCATCGTGGCGTAACGGTAGCCGAGTTTTTTGACGGCATCCAGAAGCACGACCGTCCGATGATTGCCCAGTTCGCGGTAACACCGGTCCACCAGAACGACCAATTCCTTTTTGGACACGGCCGTATTGACGAACCCGAGCTCCGGAGGAATCACTTCGTTGAAGATGATCCGCCCCACCGTGGTGTAATGTTTCCACTTGGCCGGCGTGTCGTTCCCCGCGTCCTCGTTGAGCGGCGTGATGCCGCGCACCTTGATGCGGGCATGGAGATCGACCTGTTGCTGTTGATACGCCGAGATGACTTCCTCGGGGCCGGAAAAAACCTTCCCTTCGCCGGGAACACCCAGCTTTTGTTTGGTGAGATAGGCGCACCCCAAGACCATGTCCTGGGAGGGCACCGCGATCGGCCGGCCGGAGGCGGGCGAGAGGATGTTGTTCCTCGCCAGCATCAGTAGCCGCGCTTCCAACTGCGCTTCCAGCGACAACGGCACGTGCACCGCCATCTGGTCGCCGTCGAAGTCGGCGTTGAAAGCCGTGCAGGTGAGCGGGTGGAGCTGGATGGCCTTGCCCTCGATCAGCACCGGTTCGAAGGCCTGGATGCCCAGGCGGTGCAGCGTGGGCGCCCGGTTCAGCATCACCGGATGTTTCTTCGTCACCTGTTCCAAAATGTCCCACACCTCAGGCTTCACGCGTTCCAACATGCGCTTGGCGGCCCGAAGGGTCACGTTCTCCTTTTTCATCAATTCCCGGATGATGAAGGGCTTGAAAAGTTCCAAGGCCATTTCCTTCGGCAGCCCGCACTGGTGAAGTTTCAGGTTCGGCCCCACCACGATCACAGAACGGCCCGAATAGTCCACGCGTTTACCGAGAAGGTTCTGACGGAAGCGCCCCTGTTTCCCTTTCAAAATATCGGAAAGGGATTTCAGCGGACGATTGCCGGCGCCCACCACCACCTTGCCGTGCACGCCGTTCTCCAACAGCGCGTCCACCGCCTCCTGGAGGAGGCGTTTCTCGTTGTGCACCATCACTTCCGGCGCACGCAGGGACTCGATGTGCTTGAGACGGTTGTTGCGGTTGATGATGCGGCGATAAAGATCGTTCAGGTCCGATGTGGCGAACCGGCCGCCTTCCAGCGGCACCAGGGGACGGAGGTCCGGCGGGATGACCGGCAGCACCGTCATGATCATATTTTCCGGACGCGTGTTGCTGCGGGCAAAACCATCGAGGATCCGCAGTCTCTTGATGAGCCGGCTGCGTTCCGCCTCCGAGTCCGTCTCCTTCAGGCGTTTGCGCACCTGGTCGGCCTCTTTTTTGACCTCCACCTGTTCCAAAAGTTCCCGGATGGCCCCGGCGCCGATGCCGACGCGGATGCGGCCGCGGGTCTCTTCTCGGGCCTTTTGGCATTCTTCGTCGGAAAAGAGCTGGCGGGCTTTATAACGCACCTTGCCGTCCGCGTCCTTATAATCCTCCAGGACGATGTACCGGGCGTAATAGACGACGCGTTCAAGATCGGAAAGTTTCAAGTTGAGCAGGGTGCCGATACGGGAGGGGCTCTTGCGGAGGAACCACACGTGCGCCACGGGGACGGCGAGCTCGATGTGCCCCATGCGTTCGCGGCGAACCTTCGATTCCGTCACTTCCACGCCGCACCGGTCGCAGATGACGCCCTTGTATTTGATGTATTTATACTTGCCGCAGTTGCATTCCCAGTCGCGCACGGGGCCGAATATCCGCTCGCAGAAAAGGCCGTCGCGCTCCGGACGGAACGTACGGTAGTTGATGGTCTCGGGCTTGCGCACCTCGCCGAAACTCCAGCTGTTGATCTGCTCCGGGCTGGCGATGGTGAGCCGCATGGAGTCGAAATTGCTGAAATTCATTCCGACCGGCGACTTCTTTTTGGAGGATTCCCTTTTGCGTTCGGTAAACAACGTCACCATGGCCCTCTCCTACTCTTTCGCCACGGCTTCTTTGGCCGCGGCCTTCTTGGAAGCTGTCGACGATTTTCCGCCTTCGAGCCGGAGGAGTTCCACGTTCAACCCCAAAGACTGAAGTTCCCGCACGAGCACCCGGAACGACTCCGGCACGCCCGGCTCGGAAACGATCTCTCCCCGGATGATGGCCTCGTACATCTTGGTGCGCCCCTGGACATCGTCGGATTTCACCGTCAGAAATTCCTGCAGCGTATGGGCCGCGCCGTATCCCTCGATGGCCCAGACCTCCATCTCACCGAACCGCTGTCCGCCGAACTGCGCCTTGCCGCCCAACGGCTGACGGGTGATGAGCGAATACGGGCCGGTGGAACGGGCATGGATCTTGTCTTCCACCAGATGCGCCAGCTTCAACATGTACATGTAGCCGATGGTCACCTTGTTCTCGAACGGTTCGCCCGTGCGACCGTCGTAAAGCTGTATCCGGCAGTCGTCCGTCGGCAGATACTCCTCGGGGACGCCTTTTTCCCGCAGTTTCTGCTTGGCCTGGCGCACCATGTCGTTTATCTGTTCCTCGGTGGCCCCGTCGAAAACCGACGTCACCATCTGGGCGTCCAGCACGTGCGCGGCCCAGCCGAGCATGGTCTCCAGCAACTGGCCCACGTTCATCCGGGAGGGGACGCCGAGCGGAGACAACACCACATCGATCGGCGTTCCGTCGGGCATGTAGGGCATGTCTTCGGGCGGAAGAATCTTCGCCACAACGCCTTTGTTCCCGTGCCGGCCGGCCAGTTTGTCGCCGACCTGCACCTTCCGCTTGGAAGCGATATAAACTTTGACCACCTTATTGACCGTGACGGGAAGCTCGTCGCCCACTTTCATGTTTTCCTTGTCGCGGGCGATCTGTTTTTTGGCTTCCTGTTCAAGCCGGTCGGACAACGCCTTGTACCACTCTTTCCTCTCGTTGACCTCCGCCTTGCTCAGCTTGCCGGCCTCGTAGGCTTGTTCCACCACGGCGAAACGGTCCTTCCGGTCGGAACGGATTTCTTCGAGCATGGACTCCAATTTCGCGTCCAACTCGCGCACCTTCCGGTTCTCTTCCTTGCGCGGAAGTTTTTCCTTGCGAACGAAGATCTTCGTGGCCAGGATCTTACCCGTCACGCCCGGCGGCACGCGAAGGGAAGCGTCCATCACGTCTTCGGCCTTCTTGCCGAAGATTACCTTCAGAAGCCGTTCCTCCGGCGTGGTCGGCTGTTCCCCTTTGGGCGCCACCTTCCCGACGAGAATGTCGCCGGGGACGACGTCCGCCCCCACCCGGATGATGCCGCTGTCGTCGAGGTTGACGAGGGAGTCCGCCCCCACGTTGGGGATGTCCCGCGTGATCTCTTCGGCGCCCATCTTCGTATCGCGCGCCTCCACCTGAAATTCGGTGATGTGGATGGAGGTAAAGATGTCGTTCCGGACCAGCCGTTCGGAGAGCAGGATGGCGTCTTCGAAGTTGTATCCCTCCCACGGCATGAAAGCCACCAGCAAGTTCCGGCCCAGGGCCAGATCGCCGTCCTGCGTGCCCGGCCCATCGGCCAAGACGTCGCCTTTGCGCACGCGCTGCCCACGCTTCACCAGCGGCACGCAGTTGACGCAGGTGTCCTGATTGGAACGCAGGTATTTCCGCAGGGTATAGATATCCACCCCCGGTTTCCCCTCTTCGCTCCACACCACGATCTGGTCGCCGGAAACGGTCAGAACCACGCCGGACCGGCGGGCGATTTCCAACGCGCCCGAATCGCGCGCCACGCGGTGTTCCACGCCCGTTCCCACCAGAGGCTTCTCCGGAAAGAGGAGGGGCACGGACTGCCGTTGCATGTTGGACCCCATGAGAGCGCGGTTGGCGTCGTCATGTTCCAGGAAGGGGATGAGCGCCGCGGAGATGGAGACCACCTGCACCGGCGAGATGTCCATGTAATCGATGTCCTCGGGCGCCTTCACCGGATAGTCCGCCCGATAGCGGCAGCTCACGAGGTCCGTGGCGAAACGGCCGTTCTTGTCGAGCGGGGCGTTCGCCTGGGCGATGACGTAGGTGTCCTCTTTGTCGGCGGTCAGATATTCGATCTGGTCGGTCACGCGCCCCTTCTCCACCTTGCGGTAAGGGGACTCGATCAGCCCATACTGGTTGATGCGCGCGTAGCACGCCAGGGATGTGATCAATCCGATGTTCGGACCTTCCGGCGTCTCGATGGGACACAGCCGGCCGTAGTGCGTGTGATGCACGTCGCGAACCTCGAACCCGGCGCGTTTGCGGTGCAATCCGCCGGGCCCCAGCGCCGAGAGACGCCGTTTGTGCGTCATTTCGGCCAGCGGGTTGGTCTGGTCCATGAACTGCGAAAGCTGACTCGAACCGAAGAACCGGCGAACGGCCGCCACCACGGGCGACGCGTTGACGATGGTGCGCGGCGTCATCTGCTGGAGGTTCTCCTGCACGTTCATTTTCTCCCGCACCAGGCGGGCCATCTGAGAGATGGCGGCGCGGATCTGGTTCTCCAGGAGTTCCCCCACGGAGCGGATGCGCCGGTTGCCGAGATGGTCGATATCGTCCATCTCGATCTTGCAGACGTTCTTCCCGTGTTCGAATACCGCGACCTCGTTGTTCATCAGGATGAGATATTGGATGGTGGCGATGATGTCTTCCCGCATCAGGGTACGGCGGCGGTCGTTGGGGATTTCGAACTTGAAATCTTTCCGGGCGGCCAGCGCCTCGAAGAACGGCATGAGTTTGCGGTTGATCTTGAACCGGCCCACTTTGGTGAGGTCGTATTTTCGGATGGACTTGAAAAGCATGTTGTCGATGTAGGCTTCCGCCTGTTCGGGAACGATGAACTCCTGCGCGCGCACCACGCGGTAGATGGCGTGGATGGCTTCCTTGCGCGTGCGGATGGTGTCTTTCAGGAGGGTGTTGCGGATGGTGACATCGTTGAGCTGCGGGTCCAGTTTCAGGACGTCCACCGTCTTGACCTTGCGGTCCTGGAGGCGGAGGAAAACCTCGCGGGTGATCTCGCGGTTGACTTCCAGCACCACTTCACCCGAGCTGGTGTCCACCACGTCGCGGGCGGAGATGCGGCCGATCACTTCTTCCGGCTTAACGCGCTCCAACGCGAGGGTTTCGGTCTCATAAAAGAGGGAGAGGATGTCCGCATCGGTCTCGATGCCCATCGCCCGCAAAAACGTGGTGGCGGCGATCTTCCTTTTCTTGTCGATGCGCACGTAGAGGGCGTTGTTCAGGTCGAACTCGAACTCCACCCAGGCACCGCGGTAGGGGATAAGGCGGCCGAAGTAAAGCTTTTTACCGTAGGACGAGATCTTCTTCTCCTCGTCCTCCTCGAAGATGACGCCGGGGGAACGGTGCAGCTGGCTCACCACCACGCGTTCCACGCCGTTGATGACGAACGTGGCGGTTTTGGTCATCAGCGGCAGGTCGCAGATGTAGACTTCCTGCTCGGTAAGAACCTTGGGTTTGCCGCCGGGCTGTTTCTGCACCAGGCGCAACCACGCGCGCAACTGGGCCGAACAGGAGCTGTCCTTGCTGATGGCCTCTTCCACGGTGTAACGCGGCTCCCCCAGGGAATAATGCATGAACTCCAGCTGCAACGTCTCGTCGGAGCTGGTGATGGGGAACACGTCGAGGAACGCGGCCTGAAGGCCCTGGATCTTGCGTTCCTCCGGTGGAACATCCTTCTGCAAAAACTCCTCGTAGGAGCTCAACTGCATCTCCAAAAGAGGCGGAAGCTCAATGACCGAATCTATGCGCGCAAACGAATTCTTTTTCATTCGACAAGCTCTCCCGAGTTAAAGTGGCGGTACCGACAAACAGCGACGACGGCAAACGGAAACGGCAATCTTGTCTTCCGTTTACTTGACCTCGACTGTTCCGCCTGACTCGGCGAGCTTTTTCTTCATCTCCTCGGCCTGTTCCTTGGTGAGACCGGCTTTCACCGGTTTGGGTGCGCCCTCCACCAGGTCCTTGGCCTCTTTCAGGCCCAGTCCCGTCAATTCGCGGACGGCCTTGATGACCTGGATCTTCTTGTCCCCCGCGGAAACGAGCACGACGCTGAATTCGGTCTTTTCCTCGGCGGAAGCCGCACCGGGAGCCGCGCCGGCGGCCGCGGGCATAACCGCGCCCATCGCCATGGCCGGAGCCGCGGAGATACCGTATTTCTCTTCCAATCCCTTGACGAGCTTATTGAGGTTCAACACGCTCCATTCGTCAATGGACTCCAACACATCATCGATCGTACACTTTGCCATTTAAGTCAACCTCCTTGAAATTTCGCCAAAGCTTTTCCCGCCCAGCTTTCAGCTTGCTGCCACTCCCCTACCAAAAACGTGTCAGGCCGCCCCGCCCCCGGCCGGCGCCGCGGCGGCTTTTTTCTTGGACACCTGGTCCAGCGCGGTCGCCAGGTTCCGCAACGATGCGCTCAAAACGCCGTGGAAACGCGAGAGCGGGCCCTGCAGCCCCCCCGCCAACTGCGACAGAAGAACGATCCGGGGCGGAAGCGCCGCCACCGCCTTCAGTTCCGCCGCGCTCAGGATCTGGCCGTTGAGATAGCCGGCCCGCACCTTGAGGTTCTCGTGCTGCTTGGAAAAATCGATCACCACTTTCAGCGAGGTCACGGCGTCCCCGCGTTGGATTACCAACGCCGAAGGGCCCGTGAAATACTCGCCGAACTTCTCGATGCCGCTGTTCTTCAGGGCGATCTGCACCAGGGTGTTCTTGACGATGCGGCATTCGCCCTTCAAGGGACGAAGCTTGCTCCGCAGCTCGTTCAGCTCCGGCGTTTTCATGCCGGTGTATTCCGACACGACCAGGCCCTGGACGTCCTCAAAGGCCTTCGTCAGAAGGGCGACCGATGCTTCTCGTTCTTTCCTTACGCTGGGCATAGATCCGAATTCCCGTCCCTTTTAAAAATAAACAAACTTCCCGCGACGGGGCCCGATCAACTCCGGGTCCGTCTCTTTTAAGACTTTCGTTATGGTCAGGAAGTACGATGAAGAGTGGTTACTTCAACGCGCCTCGGTAGGGCGACCATAAAAAGTCAGCGATGAAGCTGTAAGTTGCAGGTCAATCTCTGAAGGCGTCGTGTTGTGATCCGGACTTACAACCTTCAACCCTGACCTCTTATTTGCCTGTCGCTTATGTCGACGTGCGACCCCTACTGTCTCTGCCGCGAACAGCCACTATGAAAATCTGTCAAAACCCGACGGCGATTCCCGCCGTCACGGCCGTCTCGTCCAGTCCGGACACCTCCAGCACGAGGGCCTCTCTTGAAAAAATTTCAAACTTCACGCCGCCGTAAGGCGCAAGCCCCACCCGCACGCCGCTCACGCTTTCCGCGGCATCCAAATCTTTCAACGTGCTCCGGTGGCGCATCATGCGGAGGCCGCCGTACGGCTCCACGCGTCCCCATCGGTTGCTGACGCAGACGGCGCCCTGCCACTCTTCCAGGGAGAACCGCTGGTTCACCGGGACCGGCTCGGCCGAACCGGATTTCAACCGCGCCATCGAATAATCGGCGCGCGTGTAACCCAAGGACACGGCCAGGGCAGGCGTCACCGGGGAATCGGGCATCAGCGTCCAGCCCACTTCCGCGCCCCAGATCCGGCCGGGCGGGCCGTTGACGATCTCGTTCGTCGCCGGGCCCGACGGGATCCGCAGTTCGAAGTCCCCCGTGCCGGCCTTGAAGATGTAGTGCAGGCCGTCGCCGGGTCGCCAGGCGATCCGCAGTATCGCGTTGTTGCCTTCGCCCTCGAACTCCAGGTCGGCGTTGCTGTCTGCAAAGAACTGCGACGAACCGCCGCCCTGCACCGGGACCCGGATCAGGTCGGCGCCGCCGAGATGGAACCGCAAGTCTTCTTCGACGGTCCGTCCGCCGACGAGCGACACGGCGATCTTGCCCGACTCCAGGGCGGACGCGGGACGCGCCACCTCGGACGACCGCGCGACGCCCGCAAAAAGGAGCGTCGTCCCCGCCAGGAACGCGGACATCCGGAAGTGGCGATGTGTTCGTTTCATATCAAAGAAAAACCCGGCAGCGACTTACTCTCCCAGATCCTTGCGGATCAAGTACCATCAGCCCAGGTGAGCTTAACGGCCGTGTTCGGAATGGGAACGGGTGTGACCTCACCGGTAAAGCCACCGAGAAACCGACTTCGTCGGGGGCACGCCAATGCCCCCTCGGAAATAAATCCTTCTGTGCAAAAGACCCGAAGGTCCCTCAACACACCAATAGGGAAGTCAAAAAATTGCCGGTCGATGATCTTTCAATCACCCGCCAACAACTTGTCCGAAGAACATAGATTCAATGATGCGACTAAGCCTCACGGCCGATTCGTACTGGTTAGCTCCACGCCTTACGGCGCTTCCACACCCAGCCGATCAATCCCGTAGTCTACGGGTGGCCTTGAGGTGCCTTAACGGCACGGGAATCCTAATCTTGGGGCCGGCTTCACGCTTAGATGCTTTCAGCGTTTATCCATTCCGCGCAGTAGTTATCCGGCCATGACCCTGGCGGGTCAACCGGTACGCCAGAGGCGCGTTCAACTCGGTCCTCTCGTACTAAAGTCGAATCACCCTCAAGATTCCTGCGCCCACGGTAGATAGAGACCGTACTGTCTCACGACGTACTGAACCCAGCTCACGTACCGCTTTAATTGGCGAACAGCCAAACCCTTCCCACCTACTTCAGCAGGAGGATGCGATGAGCCGACATCGAGGTGCCAAACCGGGTCGTCGATATGGGCTCTTGGACCCGATACACATGATTCCAAACTCCTCGTTTGGTGCAGACTATATCATCACCCCATTTTCATGGGGGCCTGGCGTTTTACCTTGATCCTAAATTTCCGGGATTTAGAAACTCCCGAAGACGATCAAAGTCGCACTGAAAGGAACCCTTGTACGAGAGTCCCCTTCCGCCGCCTATCCTATATAGGATGTGCGGAGTGCAGTCGTTACACGACCCCTTCCCCTTTCGGGGAGGGTTCGCACGGTATTGCCCTTCTTCGTCGGAAAGGACTTCGTCCATTCCGGGCGGCCATATTCCGCCTCTGTGTGTTGCTTTGAAAGACCGAAGATTTCGGGTTTCACCGTTATAAGCCAAGTTTGTTATCCTGTGAAATTGCTTTCACAGGGGCCTATTTTTGGTTAAGCCTGTTATCCCCGGGGTAGCTTTTATCCGCTGAGCGATGGCAATTCCACATTCAACCACCGGATCACTAGGTCCTACTTTCGTATCTGCTCGGCTTGTGGGCCTTGCAGTTAAGCTCCCTTCTGCCCTTGCACTCGACAGGCGATTTCTATTCGCCCTGAGGGAACCTTGGAACGCCTCCGTTACAATTTGGGAGGCAACCGCCCCAGTTAAACTGCCAGCCTGCTAATGTTCCCCGGCCCGATAGAGGGCACGGGGTTAGCGCCTCAGAATCGAAAAGGTGGTATTTCAAGGTTGGCTCCGCCCCACCCGAAAGCAGGGCCTCAACGCCTCCCACCTATCCTACGTATCCGATACCAAAACGCAATAGCAAGTTACAGTAAAGCTCCACGGGGTCTTTTCGTCTAACCGCGGGTAATCCGCGTCTTCACGGATACCACAATTTCGCCGAGCCTCTCGCCAAGACAGCGCTCTCTTTGTTATGCCATTCGTGCAGGTCGGAACTTACCCGACAAGGAATTTCGCTACCTTAGGACCGTTATAGTTACGGCCGCCGTTTACTGGGGCTTAAGCTCAATGCTTCAAGGTCTTGCGACCTTTGACATCTCACCATGACCTTCCAGTACCGGGCAGGCATCAGACCCTATACGTCATCTTGCGATTTCAGCAGAGTCCTGTGTTTTTGTTAAACAGTCACGAGAGCCCTTTCACTGCGGCCCAGTCTCCCTTCCCCTGTACGGAGTTAAAAGACCAGGCACCCCTTCTTCCGAAGTTACGGGGCCAGTTTGCCTAGTTCCTAAGCGAGAGTTCGCTCGCGCGCCTGAGGATATTCTCCTTGCCTACCTGTGTCGGTTTGCGGTACGGACGCACCAGATATTGACCACGGAGGTTTTCTTGGCAGCGGAGTTGGGCCGCTTCCCCCACCTTACGGCAGGGTCGCACTCACCTCTCGGGAGTAACGGCCCTCCGGATTTACCTGGAGGACCTCCCTACGGGTTTCGACCCGCACATCCAATCGCGGGCCGGCTTACCTTTCTGCGTCACTCCTTGGCTCATAACACATCTAATGCGGTTCCGGAATATTAACCGGATGTCCTTCATCTACGCCTTTCG
>JAKLDV010000051.1 GCA_022703335.1 Elusimicrobiota bacterium | reverse complement strand
CGCGAAGATCAGCGCCGCCAGCGGGTCATGGCACACCGCCCCGGCGTAATCCAGCCCGCGCAGGTCGAAGATCGCCAGGTCCCCCGCCTTGCCCGGTTCGATGGAGCCGATGTCGTCGCGGCCCAGCACCTCGGCGCCGCCGCGGGTGGCCACACGGAAGATCTCCTCCGCCGTGGTGGATCCCACGCCGCTGGTCACGCGGTGGACCAACAACGCCTGCCGCGCCTCCCCCAAAATATCGGAACTGTCGTTGGAGGCGGACCCGTCCACCCCCAGCCCGACCGGCACGCCCTTGTCCAGCATCTTCCGCAACGGGGCGATGCCCGAGCCGAGCCGCAGGTTCGACGTGGGGCAGTGGGCCACGCCGGTCCGCGTCCGGCCCATGGCCGAAATCTCCTTGTCGTTCAGGTGCACCGCGTGGGCGAACCAAAACGCGTTGCCCATCCAACCGACCTTCTCCATGTAGCCCAACGGGCGAACGCCCTGCGTCTCCATGCAAAACTTTTCCTCGTCGATAGTTTCGGCCAGGTGCGTGTGCGCGCGCAGGTTGTGCCGGCGGACGTAGTCGGCGGTCTCCTTCAGGAGTTCCGTGGTCACCGAGAACGGCGAACAGGGCGCCAGGGCGATGCGGGTCATGGAAAACCGGGCCGGGTCGTGATACGCGCGGACCAGCCGGTCGCAGTCCTTCATGATGGCGTCTTCCGACTGCACCACGTCGTCCGGCGGAAGGCCGCCCTTGGACCGGCCCCGGCTCATGGAGCCGCGGCACGGATGGAACCGAACCCCCAGCTTCCGCGCCGCCGCGATCTCCTCGTCGATGAGGTCCGTCGGCTGGCCTTTGGGGAATACGTAGAAATGGTCGGTGCTGGTGGTGCAGCCGGTGAGGGCCAACTCGCCCAGCCCCACCAACGCGCTGACGTGCACCATTTCGGGCGTCAACCGGCGCCAGATTTCATAAAGGTAGATGAGCCAGTCGAACAGCTTGGCGTTCTGCACCGCCGGGAGGTTGCGGGTGAACGTCTGATAGAGGTGGTGGTGGGTGTTGACCAGGCCGGGCAACACCACGCAGCCGCGGGCGTCCAGCACGCGGTCCGCTTTCACGGCGAGCCGTTTGCCCACTTGGCGGATGACCCCGTCCTCGATATAAATGTCGGCGTCGGAAAGACGGGTGCCGGCGTCGTCCATGGTGGCGACCAACAGCGCCTGGCGGACCAGCAACGAGCCCTTCTTTTTTATGGAAATTTTCGGCGTGGATTTAAGCTGTTTTTTCATGGTGAACCTACTGTTTTTCCCGGTGGATGCGCCGGAGGAGTCAACGGGGATTTTTACCATTTTTCGGCCGGGTTGACCACCCCGGAAATCAAACAAAAAACGGGAAGAAAAAACCCGATTTTATCGGATCTTTTCTTCCCGTAGTCGTTTCCTGCGCCGCTGGCGGAAAAGGTAGAAACTCCCTCGTGGGATTATACGAGAAGCAACGAAATCCAATATACCTCTTTGACGGAAAAAACTCAAGAATGAGGCTCCGCCCGAGGCCGGCCTCCCCGCCGTTGTTGACGGTGCCCGGAAACGAGGTTACTATGATAAAATAGGGGTGTTTGCAACGGCCGGAAACCCGGCGAGGGGCCAAGGACATGCTGAACTTCATCCTCAACCAGCACCGCGTACAGACCGACGAGCGGCCCGGCCTGGTGCTGCTGGATTTCATCCGCGACGTCAAAGGACTGCCGGGCACCAAGGAGGCCTGCCGCGAGGGCGAATGCGGCGCGTGCACGGTCCTCGTCGGCGCCCTCCGGAACGGCGTCCTCACCTACAAGGCCTGTGCCTCCTGCCTCCTGCCCCTCGGCGACGTCGACGGCTGCCACGTGGTGACCGTGGAAGGGCTGAACGACGACGACCGTCTGTCGCTGGCGCAACAGCTCATGGTCGACCACAGCGCCTCCCAGTGCGGGTTCTGCACCCCCGGCATCGTTCTTTCCCTCACGGCGTTCGGCCTGACCAGCCCGGACTATTCCTACGCGGACGCCCTGGACGCTTTGGACGGCAACCTCTGCCGCTGCACGGGCTACGTCGCCATCCGCAACGCGGCCCGGACCCTGTGCGACCGGCTGGCCGGACTGGACCGCGACCCCCAAAAACGCGTCGCCTCCCTGATCGCCGCCGGCGTGTTGCCCGACTATTTCGCCGGCATCCCGCAACAACTGGCGCAACTACCCCATCCCGCCCCCGCCCCTTTCTCCCCCTCCGCGGTCCTGGTGGCGGGCGGCACCGACCTGTTCGTCCAGAAACCCGAGGCCCTGCTGGAAAGCGATTTATGTTTCCTGTCGAAACGGGACGACCTCAACTACGTCCGGTTGGACGGCCGCCTCCTGCGCGTCGGCGGGGCGGTCACCCTCGAAGAGTTCCGCCGCCATCCGGAAGTGAAAAAACATTTCCCGTCGATGGAGAAAGACCTCCTGTTGCATTCGTCGACCATCCTGCGCAACAAGGCGACCCTCACCGGCAACATCGCCAACGCCTCGCCCATCGGGGACGCCAGCATCCTCCTGCTGGCGCTGGACGCGAAACTGGTCCTCGCCGGACCGGACGGCGCCCGGCGGGAGGTCCCTCTGGATAAATTCTACCGCGGCTACAAACAATGCGACCTCACCTGCGGCGAACTGATCGGCGAGATCCTCCTCCCGCTCCTCCCGCCCGGAACGCGTTTCAATTTCGAAAAGGTCTCCAACCGCGTCATCCTGGACATCGCGGCGGTGAACACCGCCCTTCGGCTGATCACCGACCCCCAAGGCCGCATCCTCGACCTGCGCCTGGCGGCGGGCGGGGTGGCCCCCATCCCGCTCCTCATCGGGGGGATGGAGCGGTTCCGCGGAAAACCCGTCGACGAGGCCACAGCGAAGGCTGTCGCCCAAACCGCGGCGGACGCCGTTAAACCCATCGACGATGTCCGCGGATCGGCGGCGTACAAAAAACAGCTTTTGCACCAGTTGGTGCTGGCGCATTTCGCCGCGGCGGCGGCCCCGGGAGCGGCCCGATGAAGAACAGCGACACCTCCCTGCACGTGCGCGGCGCCTCGCTGTTCATCGACGACATCGTGACGCCCGCCGACTGTCTCCACGCGGCGCTGTTCACATCGCCCGTGGCCCGCGGAAAGATCAAATCCCTCGACACCCGCGCCGCGGCCCGGGCGGACGGCGTGGCGGCGGTGTTCACCCACAGCGACGTCCCCGGCCTCAACCAGGTGGGCCACGTCTTCAAAGACCAGCCGCTGTTCGCGGTCGACAGCGTCGAATACATCGGCCAGCCCATCGCCCTGGTGGTGGCCGCCACCCGCCGCGCGGCGGCGCGGGCGGCGAAACTCATCACCGCCGACATCGAACCGCTGGAGGCGGTGTTCGATCCCCGCACGGCGGCGGCCCGCGGCATGATCCACGGCCAAAAACGCGTCATCACCGTGGGAGACACCGCCGCGGCCTTCGCCAAATCCAAATTCGTCGCCCAGGGAAAACTGGCCACCGGCCCGCAGGAACATTTCTATTTCGAGACCCAGCGCTGTCTGGCCCTGCCCGGCGAACACGACACCCTCAAGGTCTGCGCCAGCACCCAGTCGCCCGGCACGTTCCACCACCACATCGCCGAGGTCCTGGGCATCCCGCAGAACAAGGTCGAATTTGAAATCCGGCGGCTCGGGGGCGGGTTCGGCGGCAAAGAATCCACCGCGGTGTGGGTGGTGGCGCCCGCGCTGGCGGCGTTCCTCCTCAAACGGCCGGTGAAACTGGCGCTCGGCCGCAACGAGGACATCGCCACCACCGGCAAACGCCACGCCTACGAATACGACTATAAGATCGGCCTGGACGCCGACGGCAACATCCTGGCCTACGAGGTGGACCTTTATCAGCACGCCGGGGCCTGCGCGGACATCTCCCTGGCCGTCCTGGGACGGTCTTTCCTACACGTCTCGGGTTCCTACCGCATCCCGAACCTCCGCGCCACCGCGGTGAGCTGCCGCACCAACATCCCGCCCAACAACGCGTTCCGGGGGTTCGGCGTGCCGCAGGGCAACTTCGCCATCGAGGCCGCCATCGCCCACGCCGCGGAGACGATGGGTGTGGACGCCGCGATCGTCAAACGCAAAAACCTCCTGCAAGACGGCGACACCCTGCCTTACGGCCTCCAGCTCAAGACCACCAACGCCGTCCGGTGCTGGGAAACGCTGGACAAACAGATCGACATCAACCGCCGCCACGCCGCCGTGACCGAATACAACCGCGCCCACGACGACACCAAACGCGGATTGGCGGTCATCCCGGTGTGTTTCGGCATCTCCTTCGCGCAGACCGCCCTCAACCAGGCCAGCTCGCTGGTGAACATCTATGTGGACGGCAGCGTATCGGTGAGCACCGGCGCGGTGGAGATGGGGCAGGGGGTGAACACCAAGATCCAGCTCATCGCGGCCCAAACGCTGGGCGTCGACGCCGACCGGGTCCGGGTGGACACCACCAACACCTCGCGCATCCCCAACGCCTCGCCCACCTCGGCCAGCACCGGGGCGGACCTCAACGGCATGGCCACCCAATACGCCTGCCAAACGCTTTACGCCCGCCTGCGCGAGTTCGCCGCCAAGCACCTCGGCCACCCCACGCCCGACGATATCGTCATCAAAGAAAACGCCGTTTTCCTGAAGGACAAACGAACCGACCTGGGGTGGGACAAACTGGTGGCGGCGGCGCAGTGGGCGCGCATCGACCTGTCCCACCACGCTTTCTACGCCACCCCGGACCTCCACCTCGACCCCCAGACCGAGCGAGGGCGGCCGTTCGCCTATTACGCGTATGGAACGTCACTCACGGAAGTTTTGCTGGATTGCCGGCGGGGGACCTATGCCATCGAATCCATTGATTTGGTGCACGACGTGGGCCGGCCGCTGAGCGAGGCCATCGACCGCGGGCAGGTGGAAGGAGCGGTCATCCAGGGGATGGGGTGGGCGACGATCGAGCAGATCCGCTACGCGCCCGACGGGAAAGTTCTAACTGCCGTCAACTCCTACAAAATACCCGACATCAAATTCTGCCCGCCGAAATTCAACGTCACTCTGTTACCGAACTCGGACAACCCTTTCGCGGTCTGCAACTCCAAGGCCGTGGGCGAGCCGCCGTTCATCCACGGGCTGGGCGCCTATTTCGCCCTGCGTCACGCCCTTCGCAGCGTGCGCCAGGACAAAGAAATCCCCTCTCTCCCCCTCACCCCTGAAAAGGTGTTCATGTATTTATACGAGTAAAAAAAACTCAAAACCATATTATTCATATACGTCGTAATGACGTTTGATTTCCTCGTCTCCTGGACCAATTAAACCATATCGTTTTACAAACCGAACATAATGATCGACTGCAAGTCGTAAATTAGAAAGAAGATTACCCTCTGCTGTCACTATATATTCTGTTCCATGCCCCTCATAAAAAACACCCATCCCATTATTTCTTCGTATCCTCGGCAGAATATGAATTTTTTTGTCAACGTATTCTCGAAAAGCCTCTGCGTATTTTTGTTTAAACGAATCCGGCATATTATCTGAGTCGATGAGTAAAATTGATAAATCCGGTGAAAGTTCCTCGTCTCTTTGGAAATAATGAAGGATTTCCTTTTTGTCTATGTTATTTATGTTTCCACTTTTGCATTCCACATAGAGGAGCACATCCCCCAGGCGAGAAACAACATCATAATCCCCTCCATATCGCAAATTAAGCAATTTCACACCGAAACTTGAAATCCCACTCAACTCTCGTTTTAATAGTTCCGCAACAAACCACTCAAAAGTAACTTCATAGATCGCTCCTGGTTTTGGGTAATAAATTGGCGGATTACTTCTTACTAGGGCTGCGTTCGTTTCTTTTATGGTAATTAATATTTCGTTCAAAGCATCCACTGAAATTGCCAATTTCTTTGATAACTCCAGTTTGGACAAACCTTGACTTGAATAAATTGTTCTTAGAACTTTTCGAAATGAACGGCCTTTTAGTCCCTCATAAATTTTATCCTTCGCGCTCACTACTTTCGAAATTGGATTTTCCTCCTTAAAATTCAATCCTCTCTGTCGTAACGTATTAAAGATTGAATAATATTCAGCAATCATTTTTTTAACAATTAGCGAATCCATCCCATTAATTTCCATCTATATCCTCTTTCAAAACAAAAACCGTCAGTCCATCAACTTGGACTAACGGCCCGCAATAAAACTCAAACCTGGATTCCTGCTCTCGCATACTGTGCCGCAGAATATGACAGAGCACACAATGACGGCAATGCTGGCGTTTGCCTCGGTTGTTTAACCCCTTAAGGGCGCTCATGAGACGAAGCGATTTTCGGGGCCGAAGGCCAAGCTGTCCTGCGGAGCTGTCACCGCGATGCGGTGCCACAGGCACCAAAGCTCTGCGTGGTGCGAGCCCTCCGTGGGTTATTGAGGAGGGCGAGTTCTTGGCCGGAGAAAATCGACGAGCGAATGCCCGCAGGGGCGGCCTTTTCTTTCCCATCTTTCTTTTGGCCGCGCAAAAGAAAGATGGCTGCCGCCCGTCAGTGCCATCATACAAACTGGCACCGTATTTAGCGACACAGCCACGGGCAAATTTAAAGATTTGTTATTAAAAACGAGATTGCTTCGGCTTCGTTCCCTACCGACAGACAGGGACCATACCTAGAGGCATAGCCTCGCAATGACAGCGCAGGAGCACTTCAACGCCCCATTAACCACCACTCTATTTCTTCTTGCTCTCCTGGATGGCGCGCCAGACGCGTTCCTGCGTGAACGGCGCCTGATACACGCGCGCGCCGGCGGCGTTGTAGATGGCGTTGGCGATGGACGGCATGGGACCGTTGATGGAGATCTCCGAAACGCTCTTGGCCCCGAAGGGGCCCGTCTCCTCGTAGCTCGGCACGAGAATGGTCTTTATCTCCGGCTTGTCGCGCAGAGAGAAGATGTTGTAGGCCGAAAAGGACGGGTTCGTCATCTTTCCGGATTCATCGAACCGGTATTCTTCCGTGAGGGCATAACTGATGCCGTTCAAAACGGCCCCCTCCGTTTGCCCTTCCGACAACTGCGGGTTGATGGCCGTGCCGCAGTCGACCGCGGCGACGTATTTGAGGACCCGCACCTTGCCGGTCTCCATGTCGACCTCCACCTCGGCGAAATGCGCCGTGAACGGCGGCGGCGATTTGTGCGTCACGTGCGACTCGATGGCGGCGATCTGGAACTGGTTGGCCTCGTACAGCGACCGCAGGGCGATGTCCTGATAGGAAACCTTGCCCGAACCGTCCCGCGCCACCACGTGGGCGTCGTCCACGTCCACCTCGTCGATATTTTTGTGCAGCATCTCCGCGCCCACCTTGAGGATCTGCTCCTTCACCTTGGCGGCGGTCTTGCGGACGGCCTCGCCCGAGAGATAGGTGGTGCTGGAGGCGTAGGCCCCTTTGTCGAAGGGGGTCATGTCCGTGTCGGATGAATACACGATGAACTTGTCGGCGGTGGTCGCCAGCTCTTCGGCGGCGATCTGCGCCAGGATGGTGTCGCTGCCGGTGCCCAGGTCGGTGGCGCCGACGTGCAGGTTGAACGACCCGTCGTCGTTCATTTTGATGGAAGCCGCCCCCATGTCGATCTCGGGGACGCTGGACCCCTGCATGTGGATGCTCATACCGATGCCCCGCCGGAACCGGCCGGTCTTGGCGGAGGGCGGGGTGCGCCGGTCCCACCCGATCTCCCGGGCGCCTTTGTCGATGCATTCGTCCAGCGAGCAGCTGCCGATGGTCATGGGCGCGCCGGGTTTTCCTTCACCCAGCGCTTCGAACGCCGGGTGGCTCTCGCCGGAGACGATGTGGTTCCGTTTCCGGAACCGGAGCGGGTCCATGCCGATCTTTTCGGCCATGACGTCGACCATCGACTCCACGCCGAAATAGGCCTGCGTGGCGCCGAACCCGCGGTAGGCGCCGCCCACCGGCAGGTTGGTGTAGATGGATTTGGCGTCGAAATGGATGTTCTCCACGTGGTAGAGCGGCAACACCTTGCTGCCGGAACAGCTCATGACGGTCAGCCCGTGCCCGCCGTAGGCGCCGGTGTTGTTGATGATATCCAGCCCGATGGCCGAGATATCGCCGTTCTTTTTGACCCCGTACCTCAGCCGGAGGCGCATGGGATGCCGCGTCCGGCCGCTGCGGAAAACCTCCGCGCGCGTCAGCGCCCAGAAGGCGGGACGCCGCGTCCTTAAAGCGACCATGGCCACCACGTCTTCCAGCAGCATCTCCTGCTTGCACCCGAACCCGCCGCCGATGCGCGGTTTGATGACCCGTATCTTCTGCACGGGAACGTCCAGCGTGCGCGCCACGATCCGCCGCGTGTGGAACGGGACCTGCGTGCTGGTGGTGATGACGATCCGCCCGTGCGGATCGAGCTGCGCCCAGGAGATGTATCCCTCGATGGGGCAATGCTGGGCGTAGGGGGTTTCAAAGGTCTGGTCGAACGTGAAATCCGCCTCGCGCATCCCCTTCTCGAAATCGCCGGCTTTCATGCCGACCTTGGCCACGATGTTCTTCTTGGGCTCGTAGGGGACGGGGATGGGGACGAAGGCGTCGGGCTCGTCGTGGATGACGGGCGCGCCGTCGCGCAGGGCCGCGTCGTAATCGAACACCGGCTCCAGCACCTCGTATTGGACCTTGATGGCGTCCAGGGCGTCGAGCGCCTGTTCCGGCGTCTCCGCCGCCACCGCCGCCACCCGGTCGCCCACGTAGCGGACCTTCTTGTCGAACATGACGGTGTCGTAGGGGGACGGTTCGGGATAACCCTGCCCCGCGGTGCAATGGATGATGCGCGGCACGTTGCCGTGATAAAGGACGCATTTCACGCCCGGCATCTTCTCCGCGGCGCGGACGTCGATGGACTTTATGCGCGCGTGGGCGTGCGGGCTCCAGAGCATCTTGATGTGGAGCGCGTGGGGCGGGGTGAGGTCGCCCGTGAACAGATGTTTCCCCCGGGACAACGCCGGGGCGTCGATCTTCTTGACCGACTGATGCACCACCTTCATCTTTTCGACCGGTTTCATCTTTTCCCGCCGTTCCTATGGCTTGCGGACACCTTCTTCATGGCCGACCATATCTTTTCATAACCGGTGCACCGGCACAGGTTGCCGTCCATCTGCACCTTGATGGTCTCCTCGTCGGGCGTGGGGTTCTCGTCGAACATGGCCTTGGCGGAGAGAACCATGCCGGGGGTGCAATACCCGCACTGGACCGCCCCTTCGTCGATGAGGGCCTGCTGGATCTCGTGCAGTTCGGGGCCGTCGCCCAGCCCCTCGATGGTGACGATGCTGCGGCCCTGGGCCTGGAACGCGAACACCAGACAGGACGCCACGGCCTTGCCGTCCATGATGACGGTGCAGGCGCCGCAGGCGCCCTCCAGACAGCCGTATTTGGTGCCCTTGTATCCGTTGCGGCGCAGGAGGGCGAGCAACCGCTCGTTGGGGTCGATCTCGAACTCCTTTTCGACGCCGTTCAGCGTGAACGATATTTTTTTCATTTTCATCATAGGGACCCGCCCGTCGCCTCGGCCAGCGCCGCCGATACGACATCGGCGATCTTGACTTCCACCAGATGCCGGCAGTATTCGGGGGTCATCCCCTCACGAGGCGTCAGATTGTATTTGTCCAGCTTCTGAAAATTCATCCCTTCCACGGCCGAGCGGTCCGCCTTCTTCCCCTTCAGGGAGGCCTCGAGGTCGAACATCCGCAGGGGGAACGGAAGCACCGCCCCCAGGGCGATGCGGACGTCGGCGATGAGCCCGTGTTCCACCTGGACGAACGCCGCCGCCGTCACGGAACTGAACCCTTCGGAGGTCCGGGTTTCTTTGGCGTAACCGAACCCCATGCCCTTCGTCAATTGCGGGATTTCGATGTATTCCAGGATGGCGTTCTTGAACGCGGCCTTCTGCGCCGTGATGTTGTGGAACACCTCGGAGATCTTCACCCGGTGCGTCGCGGAACCGGTGAGCGTCAGGGTCCCCTCCAGCACGCGCAGGGCCACCGGGAAATCGCACCAGTAGAACACCTTGGCGACGTTGCCGCCGATGGTGGAGATGTTCCGGACCTGCTGGTTGACGAACCGCAGCGCCACCCGGTTCAGCACCCAGCCGGCGGCCTTGTATTTCATGAGCTCGTTGACGGTGGTGCAGGCGCCGATCTTAAAGACGCCGTCCTTTTTCGCGATGCCCTTCAGCGGAAGACGGTTGATGTCGATGACGTTCCGCGGGGCCCGCGACTTCACGAAAAACGTGGAGGTGCCGCCGGCGATGAGATAGGCCGACTCCCCCGTCTTCCTCAGAAGCTCGCAGGCCTCCGATATCTTGGTGGCAAAAACAAAGTCATGTATTTTCATTCTCTGCTCCCGCTAAAACCGCTTTTGGATTCAAAACGTCCGCTTCAACCGCCACCGATGGGCAAAAACAGCTTGACCTCGTCGTTGTCCTTCAGCTTATGGGAAAGGCCCTGTTTTCTCCCTCCCACGTGAACCACCACGTATTTCTTATGCCGCTCGGCGATCTCGAGCTCCGACAGGAGCGCGCTCACGTCCGCCCCCGCCGGGAGCGACACGGACTCCCCGCTGGCGATTTTCTTCACGTCCACCACGCCGGTGAAATGGACCGTGACCTTGATCTTATCCATCGCGTCGCCCCGCCGCCCGTCGAGAGGGAGTGTCCGGCCGGGGCGCTAGCTGATCCTCGTCCACATCTTGGCGGCGAGCTTCCGGGACTGCGCGGCGATCTTCTCCTCGTCCAGCGCCAGAACCTTCTTGTTCTCCATGAGGATCTTCCCCGCCACGATGGTGGTGTCCACCACGGCGTCCACCATGCCGAAGATGAAATGGCCGAGAAAGTTGTTCGCCGACATGTCGGTGGGCGGGATGTAGTCCAGGATGGCGAAATCGGCGGCGGCGCCTTTCTCGATCACGCCCACTTTCACCGGGAAGAACTTGTTGGCGATGACGGCGTTGTTCCACAGGAGCATCTGCGGGGCCTCGCAGAACGCCACGCGCGGGTCGCGGCTGTCCAGGCGGTGCACCAGGTAGGAGCAGCGCATCTGCGCGGGCATGTCCGAGGCCATGCCGTCGGTGCCGAGCCCCACCAGGATCCCCCGGCTCATCATCTTCAACACCTTGGCCACGCCCACGGCGTTGTTCATGTTGGATTCGGGGTTATGCACCACGGTGGTCTCGCTCTTCTTGATGAGGTCCATCTCCTTGTCGTCCACATTGATGCAGTGGATGAAGAGGGAATCCTTCCCGCAGATGCCGCGGCTGACGAGCCGCTCCACGGTCCGCACGCCGTATTTCTTCAGGGAATCGGTGTGGTCCTCGACGCCTTCGGCGACGTGGATGTGGTATCCCGCGCCGTATTTCTCGGCGCCCTTGCGGCATTTGGCCAAGGTGTCGTCCGACACCGTGACGGAGGCATGAAGCCCCATCATGCCGTGCAGAAACTCCGACTTCTCCGAACGCATGCGTTTCAGGAACCGCTCGTTCTCGGCGATGCCGGCGCCGGGCTCGTTGCGGTCGGACACCTCATAGCACAGGCTCGCGCGGAGGCCGCCCTCGGTCACCGCGTCGGCGATCAGGTCCAGGCTGCCGTCGCGATAGGACGGGCTGGCGTGGTGGTCGATGACGGTGGTGGTGCCGTTGCGGATGCACTCGATGATGGGGATGAGGGCGCTGTAATACACGTCGTCCTTGTGGAGCGCCTTGTCGAGTTTCCACCAGAGGCGCTCAAGGATCTCCTGGAAGGTGAGGGCGGGGGCGCCCGGCGGGCAGAACCCGCGGGCCATGGTGCTGTAGAAATGGTGATGGGCGCAGATGAACCCGGGAAGGACCACCTTGTTCTTGGCGTTCACCTTCACGGAGCATTTGTATTTCGCCTTCAGTTCCTTGGTGGTGCCCACGTCGCCGATCTTTCCGTTTTTGACGTAGACGGCGCCGTCGAGGATGACCTGGTTCTTTTCCCCCAGGGTGACGACGATGCCGTTGGCTATCAGATATTCGCTCATGTTTGGTCTCCGTTGTTGAGATATCGTGTTTTCGATGAAACTTTCAAACCTTGTCGTACGGCGACATTCCGGCCCGCCGACGAAAGATCACTTTTAAGCGGCGAGATCGCTTCGGTCAAAAACGGACCTCGCAATGACGCCGAGGGGAACAACCGGCCGTCAATTTTCCTTCAGCGCCGCGGCTTCCTCTTTGGTGCGTTCCCTCATGCCGAGGGCGCCCACGAAACACAGATAGTTGCACATCCGGCAGCCGACGCACCGTTCCGGATCGGTGACGGGGTATCCGTCCTTGTTGAAACCGATGGCCAGGTACGGACACCGTTTACAGTTGCCGCACCGCACGCAGAGTTCATGGTCGGCGTGGGAGATCTTCTTGACCGGCGACAGGGCCATGAAGTCGGCGACGGGGTTCGGGAGCGCGACGCCGATGAGCTGTTTCATGGACTTGATGCCGCGCGCGGCCATGAGATGGCTGACGCCGGACTCCAGGTCGTCAATGATGCGGTAACCCATCTTGGTGGGCATGGTGCAGAACTGCACCGTTTTGCAGCCGAGCGCCAGGAAATCGGCCGCGGCCTTGTACGTCATGGGCCCGCCGTTCCCGGAGATTTCCACGCCCAGGGGCGCGGCCTTGGCCAACGAGAGGTAGCTGATGTTGAGCGCGCCCTCGCCGGACATGCCCACGATGATGCCGTCCTCCCACTCCTTCTTGGCGCCTTTTCGGAACGCCAGCGTGGGGAAGGTATTGGCCAGGGTGATGCCCGCCTTTTTGTTGGGGAACTTGTCGAACACCTCCTTGATGGCGGCCACGATGACCGCCATGGAGGTGACGGCGCCCGTCAGCTTGAAGATCTTGGGGATGTTGCCGTCGCCGGATTCGAGGATCCAGGTGATGATCTTCTGGGACAGCGCGGCGTTCTGGGAGACGATGTCGCCCTCGGTGCCGTCGCCGCCCTGCGGGCAGGAGAGGCTGTACTCGATGGCCATGACGCCCGCGTTTTCCAGTTTCTTTGTGTTGCTGGCCCAGCCCTTCCGGTCGGCGTCGTCCTTGCCGGAAACCGGGCCGCCGGTGGAAGCCATGGTCATGCGGTCGGGGAACTGCTTGATGAGCTTTTCCACCTCTTTGCAGACCCGTTCCAGCGAGTGCCCGGAAACGTTGTCGCAGTTGGCGTAGGTGCGGTCGCCGAACTGGAACATGTATTCGCCGGGGATATGGATGGGCACGTTGTCGAAGGAGGTCTTCATGATGCCGCCGGCCCAGCCCGCCTCGTAGGCCTTCTTCATCTGGTCGAACCCGTCGCTGGGCGGCGCCGCCGACAGCAGGAACGGGGATTTTATCTTCCGTCCGAAGAACTCCGTCTCCAGGGACACCGGGCGGAAATTGTAGCCCGGAATCTGGGCGGTGCTCTTGACGAACCCGTTGGCGTTCCTCTTAAAGGTGGGGAGGGGCTTCTTGTTGAGGTAAGCGTCCACCTGTTCGGCGGTATTTTTGCCGGCCGCGGACGCCTCCACCACGGTGGTGGGCCCTTCGACGCAGTCGCCGGCGTAGAACACGGCGGGGTTGTCGCCCTTCTTGAACGCGGACCGCGCGCCGATGGCGATGATGACCTTGTTGATGTCGTTCCGGGTGGAGTCGCTGCCCGGCACCGGTTCGATGGCCTTCAGGCTGAACTTCTGGCCGTCCTTCAGTCTCACCTTCACCGTGGACAACCCCGTCACCTTGGCGCCGTCGCACAGGATCTTGGTGACCCGGGTGCGGCCGCTCACCTCGATGCCGCTCCGGACGAGTTCCTCCATCTCCTTGGCGGAGAGGGGCATCTCGCTCAAATTTTCCAGCGCGAACAGTTCCACCCGTTTGGCGCCGCGGACCAGCGCGGTCATGGCGCAGTCGAACGCGGTGGCGCCGCCGCCGATGACGGCCACGTTGCCGGACACGTCGAATTTCCCGGGCTCTTTCAGGTAGGGGATGCCGGCGATGGCCTTATCCTCGTTGGGCGTGCCGGGCAGGAGCGGCACCCAGAGTCCCGCGGCCACCACCACGGCGTCGAACCCTTTTTTCAGGAGCGACTCGGGGGCGTCCACGGTCTCCCCCGTTTTGAGGGCGATGTCGCCGAGCCTGAGGACCCACTCGATGTCGGTCTTCAACACTTTCTTATCCAGGCGATAATCCGGAATCAGGTTGCACATCCCCCCCGGGACGGAGTCCTTCTCGAAAAGGGTGACGCCGTAGCCGCGTTGGGCCAGGAGGGAGGCGGCCCCGAGGCCGGCCGCGCCCGCGCCGATGACGGCGACTTTCTTGCCGTTCGATTTCGGTTTGTCCATCTTGGGCATCACGCCCAGTTCTTTCGCCTTCTGGATGATGGTGGCCTGAACGGCGGGAATGCTGACCGGGGAATCGAACTTCTTATGGACGCAGGCGGCCATGCAGTGCTTGTCCGGACAGGTCTGTCCGCAGACCCCGCCCAGGGGGTTCTTGCCCATGATGAGGGCGGCGGAACGCATCACGTCCGACGGTTCGCCGATGGACACCGCCTTGATGAAATCCGTGGGGGAGCAGTCGCAGGGGCAGGCCCCCATGCACGGCTTGTCCTCGCAGTATTCGCATTTTTCGATCTCCGCCTTCAGTTGGGCGTCGGTGAGGAAAAGGTTCAGGTCGTAAACGGAGCTGCCCGTGTCGCCCGGGATGGATTTTCTTTTCTGGATCGTGTTGCTCATGATGGCTCTCCTCTGTGGTCTCGAATTATTAAAGCGTTTTACCGCTCATCCGGGTCTCCGATGCGGGAGGACGGATTTTTATGACCTTTATTTTTGACGCGACGTGGAGGCGTCGGACAGCTTACAAAAAATCCCGTCGGTCCGAAATCAAAAAACGGCCGCCGGTATAACAAAAAAGGGAAGAAAAAACCCATCGTGTCGCCAGGTTTTTTCTTCCCGTAGCGCGCCCGTCTTTCTCAACCGACCGGGCCGTAGAAACTCCCTCCAGGGATATACGAGAAGCCGTTGAACGTCTTCAGGAAGTATACTTCTGCGTTTTTAAAAAATCAATAGGCCGCGGAAAAGCCCGGATCAGCCCAGCCGCGTCAGAACAAACACAAAGAGGAGAGCCGCGAGGGCCAGGAAAAGCCCGTACCAGAAAATTTTAGCGGCATCTCTTTTCACCGCCCGCGCAACCACCAAACATGTCAACGCGACGACCAAGAAGACCAGTTCGTCCCTCTTGTCGGCGAAGCCGGGCGCGTATTTGTTCGCCAAAACCGCCGCCGCCGAAAAACCCGCCATCGACAGGATGGCCTTGTTGTGCAGGCGGTGTATCCGCGGCAATTTTTTCGACACCACCACGGTCCCGCAGACCAAATCGTGCAGGGCTTTCCTTTTTTTACCCGCCACGACCATGAGGCCGCTCGCCAACTGAAGGACGGCGGCGAGTTTCATCGTCGCGGACGACGTGAAAACGTCAAAGGTCAGCGTCCTCATGAAAGCGCCGTAATAACCCAGCGCGGCGCCGTTTTCCCGAAGCACCTTCAATCCGACGTGCCGTTTCCCCAGACTCATCCCGTATTTGCCCTCGAAATAAACGAAGTAGGCGAAACTGAGAAGGACGTACGGCAGGGTGAAGGTGAGGAATTGGCCGGCGGCGTCCATGTTCAACGGATTGACCAGACGGCCCGGCGTCGTCGCCATGTCCCGCACGACGGCCAGAA
>JAKLDV010000050.1 GCA_022703335.1 Elusimicrobiota bacterium | reverse complement strand
GGGTGGGGTTGTTCGCCGGCGCCTGGCTGGGCGCCTTCGTCGCCAACAAAACCCCCGGTCCTTACCTGCGTCTGGCGTTCGGACTGTTCGTGGTGGGGGTCGGGATCTATCTCATCTTCGGCGCGGCGCGGCGATTGGGTTGGCTATAAATTCCATTTCAGCGCTTTGAACCGGCCTCGAGCCGAAGTCCTTCCAAAAACCGACGCCGGGAGACCCCGGCTGAGTTCAGCGCGGATCCCCGTACCGTTCAACTGAAAACGTTCAGTCCCCCAGACACACTCCCAAACTCCGCGCGGTCTTGATGGTGTCGCAGTCGAGCGGCACCTGTTTCATCTTGGCCACCGCCTCCGCCAACGGCACCAGGGTCACCGTGGGAGGATTGAGCGCCACCATGCCGCCGAACTGTCCCTCCTGAATGGCCCGCACCGCCGCCGCCCCGAACCGCAGCGCGATGAGCCTGTCGAAGGTCGTCGGCCCGCCGCCGCGCTGAAGGTGTCCCAGCACCAGGGAACGCGTTTCCTTCCCGGTCCGCTTCTCGATCTCCGCCGCCACCGCCGCGCAGATGCCGCCGAGACGGACCTCCCGGCCGACCTCCTTGGCCCCCACCGTGGACATGGAACCGCCCTTGGGCACGGCCCCTTCCGCCACCACCACGATGCTGAACTCCCGGCCGCGGGCCTCGCGGTCGCGTATCTTTTCGCAGACCTTTTCGATGTCGAAGGGAATTTCCGGGATGAGGATCACGTCGGACGTCGACGACACCCCCGCGTTGAGCGCGATCCAGCCGGCGTAGCGGCCCATCACCTCCACCACCATCACGCGCCGGTGCGACTCGGCGGTGCTGTGGAGCTTGTCGAGCGCGTCGGTGGCGATGCCCACCGCGGTGTCGAAACCGAACGTGACCACCGTGGACTGGAGGTCGTTGTCGATGGTCTTCGGCACGCCCACCACGGGGACGCCCAGGTCGTTGAACCGCTTGGCGATGCGGAGGGACCCGTCGCCGCCGATGGCCACCAACGCGTCCAACCCGAGCTTTTTGAAGTTCGACACCACCTCGGCCGAGCGGTCCACCGCTTTCACGGAGCCGTCCGGCTGTTTCATGGGATATTCGAAGGGGTTCCCCTTGTTGGTGGTGCCGAGGATGGTGCCGCCCATGGCGGTGATGCCGCGCACGTCCTCCTCGGTGAGCGGTCGCACCTGCGAGGGATCCAAAAGGCCGTCGTACCCGCGTTTGATGCCCAGCACCTCCCACCCCAGCCGCGTGGCCGACAGCACCACCGCGCGGATCACCGCGTTCAGCCCCGGCGCGTCCCCGCCGCCCGTGTTCACCGCAATACGTTTTATCTCCGGCATTTTTTCTCTCCTTTGAATTTCCAGTCTAAACTTTCCACATAAAGCCCGGGACCCCGATCAAACCTTCTCGTTCAGCTTTTCCAATTCTTCCATCTTCGCCACCAGCTCCTTCTCCACGGCCTTGACGGCGGCATCCAGCTTCATCAGTTCCTGGTAATCGCTCTTGATGAAGATCGAGGCCTGCTGGCCGTTGAGGTCGGCCAGCTCCCCCTCCAGATCGCGTATCTCGGCGTTGAGTTTGCGGCGCTTTTTTTCATGCGCCTTCTGCGTTTCCCTCAGACGCCGGGCGTCTTCCGCCGAGGTCTTGGCGAACACCGGCATGGCCGTGGGTTTGGCCGCCGGCCGGGAAACGGGGAGCGGCGCGTCCTCCCGCTCCAGCAATTTCTGCTGCTGCCGACGCTGGAAATATTCGTAGTTGCCGGGATACAAGGTCACCTGGCCCTTGTCCACGTGCAGCACGTGGTCGGCGAGGGAATTGATGAGGTAGAGGTCGTGGCTGATGAAACAGATGGTCCCTTCGAAATCCTTCAGCGCCTCCACCAACGCCTCCACGCTGTACATGTCGAGATGGGTGGTGGGTTCGTCGAGCAGGAGGAGGTTGGGCGGGTCGAGCAGCAGCTTCACCAGGGCCAGCCGGCTCTTCTCGCCGCCGCTCAGCACCCCGGCCTTCTTATACACCGCGTCGCCCTGGAACAGGAACGTGCCCAGCACGGTGCGCACGAACAGGTCCGGGTTGATGCGCCGGGTGTCGGTGGCCTCCTCCAGCACGGTGCGGTGGGGGTTGAGCATCTCGGTGCGGTGCTGGGTGTAATAGCCCACCTGCACGTTGGGGCCCAGCAGACGTTCCCCGCTGTCCATCGGCAGCACGCCCGCGAGGATTTTCAGCAGGGTGGACTTGCCGGCGCCGTTGTGTCCCACGAAGACCATCTTCTGGCCGCGCGTCAGTTCGAAGTCCAGTCCCTCGTAGACCTTCACGTCGCCGTAGGATTTCGACGCGTTCTTCAGGGCGATGGCCCGCTGCCCGCAGCGGGCGGGCTGGGGGAACCGGATCTTGACCCTTTTCGCCTCCGGCGGGAGTTCGATGATTTCCATCTTCTCCAGCATTTTGATGCGGCTCTGCACCTGCGGCGCCTTGGAGGCCTGGGCGCGGAACCGGGCGATGAACTCCTCGTGCTCCTCGATCTCCTTCTGCTGGCGGGTGTAGGCGGCAAGCCGCTGTTCGTTCTCCTGCGCCCGCACCGCCTCGAAATGGTCGAAATCCCCGGGATAACGGAAAAGTTTATGGTCCCTCAACTCCACCACGGCGTGCACCAGCGCGTTGACGAAGGCCCGGTCGTGGGAGATGAGCAGGAGGCCGCATTTGGCTTTCCGCAGGTATTCCTGGAACCACAACAGAGACTCCAGGTCCAGATGGTTGGTGGGTTCGTCGAGCAGGAGGACGTCGGGTTTCTGAACCAAGAGCCGGGCGATGGCCACGCGCATCATCCAGCCGCCGCTCAGCTGCGCCACCGGACGGGAAAAATCTTCCAGCCGGAACCCCAGCCCCATGAGGACCTTCTTCGCCTCGGCCGAGCGACGCTCGTCCACCGACGCCGACTCTTCCCGGTCGGAGGACAGCGCCTCCTCCAGCACCGTGCCGCCGCCGAACGGCGCCGTTTCCTGCGGCAGATGCCCCAGCCGCAACCCGCGGCGGCGGATGATCTCCCCGCCTTCCACCGGGGTTTCTCCCAGGATCATCCGGAACAGCGTGGATTTCCCCGCCCCGTTGGGGCCCACCACCGCCAGGCGGTCGCTCTCGTTCATCTGCAGAGAGGCCCCGTCGAAAACCACCTGAGCCCCGTAGGCCTTATGGATCCCCTTGACCGTCAACACCGTCCGTTCCCGCCCCCCGGGCCGCGCCCCATTAATTTCAAAAGCAAAACCGATTGACCGCCCATATCATATATAATGTCAGCAAGATGCCCGGTCCGAAAACATGAAACCCCCCGCCGATCCGACAAAAGGGTTCACCCTCATCGAACTGATGATCGTCGTGGCCATCGTCGGCGTCCTGGCGGCCATCGCCCTGCCCAAATTCGCCGACCTGGTCCGGAAATCAAAGGAAGCCGCCACCAAGGGGACGCTCGGGTCCGTCCGTTCCGCCATTTCCATCTACTACGCCAACATGGAAGGGACCTACCCCGGGGACGACCTCACCTGCCTGACCGTCGACAGCAAGTACCTGCGCGAGATCCCGGCGGCCACGGTGCCGGGCCAGCACGACACCTCCCCCGTGGTCGAAACCAACGACACCCTCGGCATGGCCGCCCTCCTCATGATGGACAACGGCCGTTGGAAATATTGGAACTGGACGATGGGCGCGCCGGCCGGACAAAAAACACAGGGAGATTTCTGGATAGGCTGCACGCACACCGAAACGAAAGGGACCGTCTGGTCCACCATCTAAGCACCACCGGCCTTTTTTAGCCGTTCCTCCCTCCGCCTCTTCAAACGCCGCCGTCTCCCCGAAAAAAAACGCCCGCATGCCGTCGTTGCACAGGAACCGATTGTAGCAAAGATTTTTCCGCCGCCGGAAAGCGGCGGGGATCGGTGGGGTTTTATTCGTACCGCAGGGCTTCGATGGGCGAAAGCAGCGAGGCTTTGCGAGCGGGCCAAAGGCCGAACAGAACGCCGACCCCGGCGGAAAATACGAACGACACCATCACGGACTGCACCGTGACCACCGCGGTCCAGCCGGCCAGTTTCGACAACGTAAAGGAGGTCAGCGCCCCCAAAAGGATGCCGGTCAGTCCGCCGACCGCCGACATCACGCCCGACTCGATGAGGAACTGCCACAGGATGGCCCGCCGCGCCGCGCCCACCGCTTTGCGCAGACCGATCTCGCGGGTGCGTTCGCTCACCGACACCAGCATGATGTTCATGATGCCGATGCCGCCGACCAGGAGCGAAATGGCCGCCACGAACCCGAGGAGCAGCGTGATGGTCTTGGTGGTGGAACTGATGGCCGCCTGGATGTCGGCCATGTTGCGAATCTCGAAATCGTTCTCCTTATAGGAAGGCAGGCGGTGACGGCGCCGCATGATCCGCGTGATGTCTTCGGTCACCGCTTCCATGCTGTCGGGGCCGTCGCACTCGATGGAGATGTTCCGCAGATATTTTTGGCCCAGCAGGCGGTTCATGGCCGTGTTGAGCGGAATGAGGAGGATGTCGTCCTCGTCGCGGAACCCGCCGCCGCCCTTGATGGGCAACACGCCGATGACCTTGAAGTTGATGCGGTTCACCTTGATGAACTTGCCGATGGGGTCCTCGTCCCCAAAAAGTTTGCTCACGACGGTCTGCCCCAGCAGGACCACCCGCTCGCGGTTGAGGTTTTCCGTCGGCGTGAAGAACCTCCCGGCGTAGGGGGTGGACGCCCGCATGCGTTCGTAAGCCGGCGTGACGCCCGTCACCTGCGTGTTGGCGTTCTGGTTGCCGTAGACCACCTGCACGTTGCCCTGGACGTTGCCGTCGACCCGCAGGATGTGCGGGTTGGCTTTGGCGATGGCCTTGAGGTCGTCGAGCGTGAACCGGCTGTAATCGCCGCCGTGCACGCCGTGCTGGGACGGCGACCCCGGCCGCATTGCCAACAGGTTGGAGCCCAGGCTCGCCAGGCGCGACTCGATGGCTTTTTGCGCGCCTTTGCCCAGGGCCAGCATGGTGATGACCGCCGCCACGCCGATGAGGATGCCCAGCATGGAGAGGCCGCTGCGCACTTTATTGGCCGTCATGCCGCGCATGGCCGAGAGGGCGTATTCCTTGAACTCCGCCCACAATGTGCCCAGATCGGACCGCGGTTCCGCTTTGATTTTTATCGGCAAAGGGGGCTTCGTCCTCGGGGACGATGTCCCCGCGGCGCCGCCGGGCGCTTTCCCCGGTGAGGGGTCGTCGGCGATGACCCGGCCGTCTTTGATGCGGATGATGCGTTTGGCGTGGGCGGCGATGTCCGACTCGTGGGTGACCATGATGACGGTGATGCCCGACCGGTTCATGTGCACCAGCTGGGAGAGGATCTCTTCCGCCTGGTCGGACGCCAGGTTGCCCGTGGGTTCGTCGGCGAAGATCACGCGGGGGTGGTTCGCCAGGGACCGCGCGATGGCCACACGCTGTTGTTGCCCGCCGGAAAGCTGGTTGGGTTTGTGTTCGAGCCTGTCCGCCAAACCCACCTGCACCAACAGCTCCCTCGCGCGCGCGTCGCGGTCCGGCGTGCCGGCGTACACCATGGGCAGGGCCACGTTCTGCAGGGCCGACGTCCGCGGCAGGAGGTTGAACATCTGGAATATGAAGCCGATGGTTTCTCGACGGAAGGCGGCGCCTTCGTCGTCGGACAGGCGGGAGACGTCCTTTCCCATCAACCGATACAGGCCGCCGGTGGGACGGTCCAACAGGCCCAGGATCTGCATGAGCGTGGACTTGCCGGAACCGGACGGGCCCATGATGGCGACGAACTCGCCCTCCTCGATCTTGAGCGTGACGTCGCGGAGGACTTGGAGTTCCTCCCCGTCCAAAAAATAGGACCGCGTGATTTTTTCCAGCTCGATGAGGGCCATCAGTCGCCTCGGGGGGAGGAACCTCCGCCGTTGCGGGTTTGGCCGCCGCCGGGGGCGGCCGTGGCGCGCGCGCCCGGCCGTTTGGGCATGAAGGGGCTGGAGGCGGTATCGGAGGACTGCGGCTTGTAACGGCCGCGGGACACCAGGACGACGTCGCCCGGTTTCAGTCCGGACACGATCTCCACGTCGGCGCCGGATTCCGCGCCCACTTCCACGGGGCGCTGTTCCGGCCGGCCGCCCCCGGCCGACGGCGCCAGCACATATCGGCCGCCGTCCGGCGCCTCGCGCACGGCGTCGGCGGGCAGGAGCACCGCGTTCTCCTTTTGGCTGATGATCAGCTTCACGTTGGCCGTCATCTGCGAACGGAAGAACGGCGGAACAGCGTCCGGCGCCACCTTCACGTCGTAGGTGATCACGTTGGACACGTTCTTGCCCTCATACAAGATGTTGAACACTTTTCCGTCCACGGAACGGCCGGGGAAGGCGTCCAGGGTGATGCGCGCCGGCATGCCCGTGCGCACGCGGCCGATGTCCACCTCGTCCACGTGCGTGAGCACGATGAGCTTGTCGGAAATGGCGTAGAGGATCGTGCCCGCGGTCACGGTCTGGCCCACCACCACGTTGCGCAGGATGACCGTTCCGGACAGAGGCGCCACCACGGGCGTGGGCTTGTAGGTGTCTTCCCATCGTTTGACCTCCTCCGCTCCCTGGGCCTTGGCGGCGTCCAGGATGGCCGCCCGGTCGGACGAACTCATCCACGCCAACACCTCCCCCTCCTTCACGCGGTCGCCTTCGTCCACCAAAAGTTTTTCGATCCGCCCCGCGATGGGCGGCTGGATTTCCACGCGGTTGAGCGGCACCACCTCGCCGGTGGCCTCCACGCTGACCTCCAGGGGCCCCAGGACGGCCTCCACCGTGCGGGAGGCCCGGCGCTCCTCGGCCTTTTGTTTTTTGTTCCGCCAAACGGCGACCCCCGATACCGTCAGGATCGCCGCGATGACGACTATTAAAATGGTGCGTTTCTTCATGGTTCCTCCAGTCCTCGTCCCAAAGATTGTTCCCAAGCGGCTTCCGCCAGGACGGCGTCCCGCCGCGACTGCAACGCGCCGCGTTCCGAACTCACCAAACCGCTCACGACCTGTTCCCAGTTTTCAAACGTCATCAGGCCGTTGGAATAACGCACCAGCGCCTCGTCGTTCCTTTGTCGCGCGGCTTCCAGAAATTTCTTTTGCACGTCCACCCGGTCGATCTTTCCGGCCAGGTCGCTCCAGGCCGTTTCCAGGTCGGCGCGGAGCTGCTGTCGGCCGGCGCGGAGGTCCTGTTCCGACTTTTCCAGGTTGCGCCGCGCCGACGACACGGAATGGAACGCGCTGGTGGGCCCGCCAGAAAAAAGAGGAAGAGACAACGTGCCGGAGACGTTCCACCCGGTGGTCTCGTCCGGGAACTCGTCGGGCCCCGTCCAGGAACGGCCGTACCCGGCGCTGAGCGTGGGCCACACGCCGCCCCAGGCGTTCTGCACCGACGCCCGCGCCACGTTACGCGACGCCTCCAGCTGCGCCAACCGGGGATGCCCGGAAACGGCTGTTTCCACCTCCGCGCGCGCGGGCAGGGCCTTGGTGTCGAAACTCCCGGTGACGGAAACCGCGGAGAAATCGTCCTGCCCCATCCACCGGTTCAACGATTGCCGGGCCACGCGCTGAACGCGCCGCGCCTGGGCCAGCTCGGCCTCGGCCTCCGCCAGCTCCGCCTGGGCCTGCAGCATGTTCCCTTTGGACTCCCGCCCGGACTGGTATTTCAAGCTCACCATGCGAGCGTTGTTGGAGCGAACGTCGCGGATGCGCTGCGCCACGGACACCTGCTCCTGCGCGAAGAGAAGCTGGGCGAAGGCCTTCCGCAACCCGGACCGCACCTCGGCGGAAGCCAACCGCAGACCCGCATCCGCCTGCGCCAGGGACGCCGAGGCCGACCGGACCGAGGCGTAGCTCTTCAGGTTGAAAAGGTCCCACTGCGCCGAACCGCGCGTCTGCCACCGCGAGGACCGCGCGCCATTGTTCGACTCGGAATAGGAATTGGAGAGGGACACGCCGGGCAAAAGACCGTTTACGTTTCCGTAATATTGGGACCGGCGGGAATCACGCGTCTTTTGCGCCGCCAGCAGATCCGGGTTCTGCGCCGCCGACCGGCGCACGCAATCGGCCCACGTCAGAGCCGGACCACCGTCCTCCGCCGCCGCCCCCGCCGCGGCGGGGATCGGAGACGCGGCGGCGTCCGGCGCGGCCGAGAGCCGCCCGTCCCCCCAAAAGAGAAGGGCGACAATCCCGCACCGGACGAGTGTTCCGCCGGTCTTCCCGCGACCTAATCGATGCCGTTCGCCCACAAAACGCCTTCCCTTCTCAAGGTTCGTCCGGCGGCGGTGGCATGTCCGCATCGTCACGCCCCGGACCGCGCCCTCGACGGCCGCCGCGGCCCTTGTCTTTCCCTCGGGGCCCCGCGAGTTCTTGGAATTTTTTGAACTGTTCCGGCGTGAGGATGCGCCGCACCTCCAGGATGCCGGCCAATCGATGGTCGGCCAGTCGGGCGCCGAGGGCCTTCAACTCCTCGTTGATCGCCTTCACCTTCGCCTCATCGATCGTTTCCTTTTCGAGTTCCGTCCGCATCTCCTCCCGTTTCTGTTTCACTTCCCCGAAAAACTTCTTCGCCTCGTCCCGATGGGCGGCGCGGTGTTCCTCCAGTTTCTTCTGCTGTTCGGGCGACAGATTCAACTGTTTCTCCACCCGTTTCATGTGTTCTTCCATGCGGCCTTTCCCGTCGCCGCGCGGACCCGGCCCCTCCCCATCGCCCGGCCAACGGGCCCAGCCGAAGGACGCCGTCAGGAACAGAACACCGACGACCAGAAACGCTTCCGTCACACACCTTTTTTTCTTCATAACGCCTCCTCCTTAAAGGAAATATTCCTCAATGGTGGTGCCGAGCGCCGCGCCGCCGTTCTCGGCGGTCTGGAGCGGCCCCTCCATCAGGTCCGACACGAACTCCACCTCGGCCTCGGTCATGGGGACCGAAGCGGTTTTCATGGGGCGGGACAAAAAGAAAACCGTCACGGCCAGAACGGCCGCGCCGGCCAGCGCCAGGCGGGGCAGGGAAAACGCCGTCCGCAACGTTTCCATGAAACCGCCGAGCCGCCCCCAGAAACCGGCCGCCGGTTCGGTCTCGATGCGCCGCATCACGGCGCTGACGAACGCCTCCGACGCCACCGGCTTTTCGGCAGGGAACATCGCGGCGGCGGTTTTCCGCCATTCGGCCAGGGCCGCCCGGCATTCCGCGCAGGAAGCCAAATGGCTTTCCGCGACGGACCGATCCGCCGGAAACAGTTCCCCGTCGTGCATCGCAAAAACCAGTTCTTTCATCTTATCGTGGTTCATGTTCGTCCTCTCCGTTTAGACGCCTGAAAGAGCCCTGAAGTGTCGCGCTTTTTCCTCAAGCGCCTGCCGCGCCCGCCTCAGCCGGGCCTTCACGGAATCCAGGGTCGTTCCCGTGGCCGCGGCCAGTTCCTCATAGGACAGCCCCTGCGCCTCCCGCAACGTCAAGATGAGCCGGTACTCCGGCGGCAGAGAGGACAGGATTTTCTCCAGGACTTCCCGGTTCTCCAACGCCGCACCGCCGGAAGACGCCGCGACCGGCATCGCGCCTTCCCCCCGTTCCTCCAAAAGGACCTCCAGCGAATCCGTCCGACGGCGCCCCCGGGACCGCAACAGGTCCAGACAATGCCGGTAGGCCACGCGGTAAAGCCAGGTGGAGAAACGGGACCGGCCCTGAAAACGGCCGAGGGCCTGAAACGCCTTGACGAAGACTTCCTGGGCGGCGTCGTCGGCTTCGGTGGCGTTGCGCATGAGGGAAAGGCAAAGCGAACGCACTTTTTCCTGGTGGCGCCGCACCAGATGGGCGAACTCCTCCCGGCGGCCGTTCAACACGGCCCGGATGATTTGTTCGTCGTTATTCTCGGGTTCGTTCATGGGGTCTTTGCCTTCTCTTGAGACGCGCCGCCAATGAAAAAAGTGTCGCGCCGGCCGGCGCGCCGCCACAAATATAGCTTATCCGGCGGCGGCGGGCGATGAGCGGCAGGCAAAAGATACCCCGAACGATTTCAAAACGCTCGATTGTCGGAAATTTTTAATGGGAGGAACAAACAGCGGCTATTCGGAGAGGACTATTGTCCGTTTCATGTTTGGGTTACTTAAAAACGTAAAAGCGGAACATCTTACATCTTGCTCTGTCATTGAGAGTCGCGTCTTTTCGACGAAGCAATTCCTTGTTTCCCGAAAGAGGGGATCGCCACAACAGCGGCCCCACGCAGGCCAGCCCGTTTTGCTCGCAGGAGGCCGCACTCTAAATGGTCGGGGCGCCCTCATTCAGAAACTTAGGCGAATTAAAAATCAATTCACCTAATGAACGAGGACAGCCCTTGTGACCCAATAGTGTCGGGGCGACTGGACTTGAACCAGCGACCTCCTGCTCCCAAAGCAGGCGCTCTAGCCAACTGAGCTACGCCCCGGCGGGGTCGTCGGCCCTATGGGCCGCCGCCGGCACCTTAAGCCCTGCGTGGTGCCGGTTCCCAAAAATTTTCGCTTGGGCTGTCCTCGCGCGTGAGCCGGATTTTGTTCATCCGGCGATGCTTTTGCGTGAGGGCGCCCCGTAACAACCGGACTTATTTTTCGGACGGCTTGCCCTTCCGCAACAGGGCCTCGACGTAAACCTTGAGCTGTTCCGGCTTGAAATTTTTTTCCAGGTACCCGTCCGCCCCCATCTTCATGCAGTGCTCGTCCGACGCCTTGTAAGTATGCGCGGTGATCATGAGGATCAACACCGATTTTAATTCCGGCGTCTCGCGGAGGACGCGGCAGATGTCCTCTCCGGTCATGTCCGGCAGCATGTAATCGAGCACCAGGAGATCGGGCTTCCAGCTTTTAAGCAATTCCAGGCCGGTCCGGCCGTCCGCCGCCGAACGGACTTCATAGCCTTCCAGTCCCAGAAAACGCTCGTAGAGCCGCCGCGAACATTTGTTGTCCTCGATGACCAATACCTTTTTCATCGTTTTTCTCCCCCCCAGGTTACCCGCCGAATCGCCGCCACTCGATAAGCCCCAAGGCCGGCGGAACCGGCCCCCCCTTCAGCCTTCCGATTATACTAAACGTCACCGGCTATTCTTCCTGTTTGAGTTTCCGTTTTGCCGCCGGACGGAAATACCGCTTCCGGTCTCGGTGAAATTTCGTCGGCGGAGAGATTTTCCTTCGCCCCTTTAATTTCGGGACTTTGAACTTTATCGGCATAAAACTTCCCCCGAAACCGTCACCGGCGCGCACCGCGCGGCCCGGGTTCCTCCGAAAGGCGCTCCGCGAAGTAGACCACGTCCGGCCGCGGATTTTTCTCCCGGGCGGTCCTGAAACACCGGAGCGCCTCCTTCGTGTCCCCGCGCCGCCAATGCATGAAAGCCTCGGCCACGTCCGGATCCTCCCCCGACGGATGATCGTTCCGCGCCATCCGGAGATAATCGATTCCTTCGGACCAGCGCCCCCGTTCGAAACATCCCTCCGCGATCGCCACGGTCAGCCGCGCCCGTCGATGGGCCGGCGCGGACAGCACCTCTTCCATCGAGACAAGCCGACGCAGCCGCGGCAGGAATCCGTCTCCCTCGGTCGCCAGACGCCAGGAAACCTGGCACCGGAAAGCGTCGAAGAACCGGGGATTGTCAAAATACAACATTTCCACGACGGGATACTTCATTTCCCCCCAGGACCGTACCGGCGGAGAAGAAATCGGTTTCATCCGCACGTCCTTCAAGAGACCGGAATCCTCCAACGAACGAAGGAACCAGGCGGCCTCCTGGTGGCGATATCCCTCATGCAGATGCGCGTAATCGAAAAACTCGTCCCAACCCAACAGCGCTTTCCCCGATGCGTTTTTCAGGAGCCGATCGAAATCCAGGAGCGCCGCTCCGGATTCCCGGCTTATCCGCCGGATCAGAGGATTCGTGTCCGACCACACCCGCTTCGGGTCCAAATCCAGGTCCGCGGCCCTTTCCATGTCAACGACGGCGGCGGCCGAGTTCCCCGCCGCCAGGTTCCACCATCCCCGCAGGAAAAAGGCATACGCCATGGGCTTGGAAACGGAAAGGGCCCGCAACTCGGACAAAGCCCTGTCCTTTCGGCCCGAGCTGTGATCATAGATCGCTTCGAAGAAACGGGGATCGAACTCCTGCGCGTGGGGCTTTGCCGGCGGATAAAGCGCGTTCAGAGGGCTGGTGCACAGGACGAGGCGGATGCCCCGCTCACGGCACGTGAGGACCATCCGTTTGAGGGCGGCTTCGAAAGCGGCGAGGCGCGCGGGACGGTCCTCCGTCTCCTCGGCGCGACGAAACGATTCCGCGGCGTAAGAAAGGAGGCGTGAACGCCGCGCCATTCCCCCCACAGCCGCGCGCCAGCGGCTCATGAAGGGATGTTGTATCCCCAGGTTCTGTCCGAACAGAAGGACGACCACGTCCGGCCGGTAGCCGGTTATCTCGCCGAACCGCCGTTCCGTCTGTTCGAGGCTGGCCCCGCCGATGGCCGCGTCGATAATCTCCACCCGGTCGGCCGAAGGGCCTCCCTCCAAAAGATATCGGAGGGACCCGGCCAGCAGCCCGGCGCTCGATTCGCCGATCACCGCAACGCGAAGGACGCCCGGCCGCGGAGACAACGGCATCCCTTCGGGGAAGAGCCAGCCGTCCTTCGACGCCTTCACCAGTCGTCGCGTGCCGTCGCGCCGCTCCGTTTTGGCGAACGGTCCCCAGGCATCTATCAGGAATTGGATCGTGCCGGCGGGCGGAGGGGAGGGGGCGTATTGGGGGACGAAGACGCGGAACAACACTTCCGAGGCCAGGAACGCCGAAACGAGCGCTCCCACCGTCAGGACGGCGGTCACCGGGCGGGAAGGCATCCGTCTTTTCATGGGGAGGCGTTTCCTCCGTCCGAAGCCCCCGCGCCGAAGAGCGCATCCCATCGGCGCGGCATCGTCACCGAACTTTTTCCGTCGGGGCAGGGGACCCTCGCTCCGCCGACGGTCGGAAACGTCCGCGGGCGGCGGGCCCCGGAAATCATTCCAGATGGCTGTCGGATTTGTAGATGCCCAGGGTCATTTCCTTCTTCAGGTCATGGATGGGCATGAAAAAGAAGCGTTCTTCTTTTGGGTTGAAAAATATCCAGTTGTGCTTGAGCCGTTTTTCGCCGCCGCCCTGATAGTCCACCCGGCCGATGCAGTAGGATTCCTGTTTGGGGTTCTTCTTGATCTTGATCTGCACGCCGAAATATTCGATCCACGAGGACCAGTTGGGCAGGTCGTGCGGGTGGTTGTAGAGGAAGATGGCCTTGCCCGGGGTGGGGTTCTGGATGCCGTCCGGAAAAAAAACCACGTCGGTGACCTCGATGAACTCGTTGAACGCCAGGTAAAAGAACATGCCTTTGGCGATGTCCGCGCCCTCGTTGCGCAGGGCCACGGCGATGGAATAGCGGTTGGCGTTGGGCGGGGGCGGCTCGGGCCAGCGGTCCTTGGGCCGTTCCTTGATGTTGATCTTGAGGCGGATGTTGGGCGTCTTCCACTGATAATAGAAGAACGCGGCGATGACGGCCAGCGCCGCCAGCACGATGAAGAGGTCGGAGGCGAAACCGACGGTCTGCCGGAAAAGGTCGCTGGTGAAGAAACTCCACGAGGCCCCCAGCAACTTCCCCAGAAGCGCGACGACGGAATGGGCGATGCGGATGATGGTTTCCATGTCTTTCCCTGTCCTTTCGGTTTCAGCCCGGCGGTTTCAAGCGACGCCGCTGTCGATTCTATAAAAAAATCCCTAAAAACACCGGCCGGCGGAACGATTCCCGGAAAAAATCCTCCGAACGTCAGGCCTTGGCGTCGGCGGCGGACGCCTCGTCCGCCCACACGGCGCGGTTGCGGCCGGCTTTTTTCGCCGCGTAAAGCGCGCGGTCGGCCTTTTCCACCAGCCGGGCCGCCGCCGCGGCGTCCGACGGATACACCGCCCCGCCGAGACTGATGGTCACCCGGCCGAGGGGCTGGGTCTGTCCGCCGGCGAACTCGGCCTGTTCCACCGCCTCGCGCAGGCGCTGGGCCGCCACCGCGGCGTTGTTGCGGCCGGTCTCCGGCAGGAGGACCACGAACTCCTCGCCGCCGTACCGGGCGATGAAATCCTCGGGACGGAGAGTGTCCTTCAGGGTGGCCGCCACCTGTTTCAAAATCTCGTTGCCCATCTGATGGCCGTTGGTGTCGTTGTAGTGTTTGAAGTGGTCGATGTCGACGATGAGCAACGCGAAACCGCTCTTATATCGCGCGGCGCGGGAGATCTCCTCCTTGAGCTGCACCTGGAAATAGCGGAAGTTGTGCAGCCCCGTGAGGGAATCGGTGATGGTCTCGGTCAGGAGGCGTTCCTGTTTTTCCCGAAGGTGGCGCGTCATGGTGTTGAATTCGCGGGTGAGTCCGCCGATCTCGTCGGCCCCTTCCACGGGCAGTTCCGTGTCCAGCCGGCCGGCCGTCACTTTCTTCACGCCGGCGAGGAGGTTCTTCAGCGGCGTCAAGAGGCTCACGGCGAGGAGGACCGCCACCGCCAGCGCGCCCAGGGCGGCCGCCGCGCCCGCGAAAACGGCGGTGCGTTCGGTCTCATCCACGGACGCCTGCACCCGCCCCTGGGCCTCCTCCAACTTGGCGCGGGAGATGTCCACCAGTTTTTCGGACTGCGAATAGATGCGCGTGAGGCGCGCCCGGCCTTCGGCGGAAAGCAGGGCCAGCGTCTGTTTCTGCGTCTGGCGCACCGACGGCGGCGCCTCGCCCGCCTCGATGGCCTTGATGAGCTGCACCACGCCCTTTTTCTGTTCGTCGGTGCTGAAGGAATAGGTGTCCAACAGGCGCGCCACGTCCTGGTCGTAGCGCGCGATCTCCTCCTCGATCTCCCCCAAAAGCTCTTTTTCCGTCGATCCCGGGGCGGTGTTGCGCATCAGGCGGACGGCGCCGTGCACCTTTTCGCGGGCGCGTTCGCGTTCCACCAACAGCGTTTTGTCGTTGGTGAAGAGGTAGCGGAAGAGGAGGTTGTCGTAAAGGACGAAGTTGTATTTGATCTGCTCCGCCACGCGCATGGCGGCCATGTTCTTCTGGATCATGGCGTTCATCAGTTCGGCCAGGGTGTTCTGCGCGTTCAAGACGAAACCGATGAGCCCCACCATCATGAACAGCGTGATGGCGGAGGCGAGAAATATCTTGGCTTTGATGGAAAGACGCATCGTCAAAGGTCCTCGACAGGGATTATACCACGCGCTTCCCGTTCTTCGCACCGAAAACCGTGACGGCATCCTGTTTTTTTACCGATCCCGGGCGACACCGCCCCTCCCACCCGCCCCTTCCGATTTGTTACATATTTGTTACACATACTTCCCCCTCCTTTAACCCCCCTCCGCTAGAATTCTTTTATCACCCCTGGCACCTTTCACCTTCTTCACTCATATTTAGAAAATTGTAACTAGATTTGTAACTTGTGGGACATCCATGGGCTTAAAACGTAAATCTATCCGACGAATTCTTCTCAAAACGACCGCCTCGAGCGTGGCGGCCGTTTTTCTTGCCACCACCGTCCTTTCCCCCTTCGCCCAGGCCCAGTCCATCCCCTCTTCTTTATCGTCTTCTCTTGTTACGTCGGCCGCGCAGGAAACGAATCTGGGGGTGGACATCCCGGCGGACGCCGGCGCCCTGGTGGAGTTCCAGTGGTTCGGGAAGGAATCCCCGCTGACGCTGTTCCACATCCAGGACGCGCACGGCCTGGTGCCGGCCCAGTTCAACGCCGCCCGGATCCTCAAAGCTTTTCTGGCGGCCTGGCGCGCCGAAAAAAACGCAAAAGAACCCGAACCGTTGCTCGTCTGCGTGGAAGGCGCCGTCGACCGGGTGGAGACCGATTGGATCTCCGCCTATCCCTCGGAACCCGTGCGGCGGCGGGTGGCTCAAAGCCTGCTCTCCAACGGCGAGATCACCGGCGAAGAATACGCCGCCATCCTCGAGAATCCCCGCCTGTTCGAGATCCGCGGCGTGGAAGATCCCGCCCTCTACGCCCAGCACACCGCCTCCAAACGGGACACGGATTCCCTGCGCACCGCCCTGGCCGGCCCGTTCAACGAGTTGGAGACCTGGCTGGAATCGCTGAAACGGTCCTTTTATTCCGCCGCCCTGTGGAAAGTGGACCACCTGCGGCGGGACTACCTGAACGAAAAAATCTCCTTCCATGACTTTTTGAATTCCCTCCGGCCGCTCTCGCCCGCGGGTTTTTCCTGGGCGGCCTATCCGCAGATGCGGGCCTCGTTCGAGCTGGCGGCCATGGAGTCCCGGTTGAACCGCGCGGAACTGGCGGCGGAACGCGAGGTGTTGCTGGGCCGGATGATGGAACGCCTGCCCAGGGAAGAGGTGTCCCGTTGGGTGGGGATGACCATGGACGTGCGCCTCGGCCGGCTTTCCCCCCTTCTTTATTCCCGCGAACTGCTCGCGCTG
>JAKLDV010000005.1 GCA_022703335.1 Elusimicrobiota bacterium | reverse complement strand
GCGTGCACCAACCGTGCGCGCTCGGCGGCAGGAAGCTCCTTGGCGAGCTCGACGATCCCTTCGTGCATCACGCGCTGCGCGTCGGCTTGGGCCGCGCGCAGATCGGCGAGCGCCGCGGCGGCCCTGGCCGGGCTGGTGGCCCTGAAAAAACAAGGTCTTGTCGCGAACAAGGAACGCGTCGTCTGCCTCGTCACCGGGAACGGACTGAAGGACGTCCAGTCGGTTTTGGAACGATTGGGCGAGCCGCCGCGTGTCGAGCCGCGCTGGGAAGCGGTCCAGGAAGTGCTGGGCGCTCTCTCGCAAAAGCGGGATACCGCCGTCATCGAGTAAATTCGGTTTTTTGAGGAGGTTGTCGTGAAAAAGGATTTATTGTCCATCGAGGATCTGACTCAAGTTGAAATCGTTTCCCTGCTGGAGTCCACCCGCGCCCTCAAGGCGCAGCGCGGCCCGGTCCGGGACCTGCAGGGGAAATCCCTGGGGATGATTTTCCAGAAACCGTCCACCCGCACCGCGGTGTCGTTCGCCGTGGCCATGTACGAGCTGGGCGGCCTGCCGCTCTTCTTGAACGCCCAGGACCTGCAGTTGAAGAGGGGTGAATCTCTGGGCGACACCGCCAAGACCCTGTCGCGCTACCTGTCGGGCATCATGATACGCGCCAACAAGCATTCCGAGGTGGAGGAGCTGGCCAAACACGCGACCCTCCCCGTCATCAACGGACTCACCGACAAGGAACATCCTTGCCAGGTGCTGGGCGATCTGTTCACCATCCTGGAGGTCTTTAAATTGAAGGACCCCCGCCAATTGAAGAATTATCGGGTGGCCTACGTCGGCGACGGCAACAACGTGGCCCAGTCGTGGATGCTGGCCGCCGGGCTGCTCGGGATGGAATTGGTGGTTTGCTCGCCGGAAGGGTATCTGCCGGAAAAAGAATTCATCGCCCGGGCGTCCGCCGTGTGCGGAAAATCGGGCGGGAAGGTCCTCTATGAGAAGGACCCGAAAACAGCGGTGGCGGGGGCGGCGGTGATCTACACCGACGTGTGGGCGTCCATGGGGAAGGACGAGGAACATGACCGGCGCAAGCAGGTGTTCAGCTCCTATCAGGTGAACGAGACGCTTTTGCAGAACGCCGGGAAAAACGCGGTGGTGATGCATTGTCTGCCGGCGCATCGGGGCGAGGAGATCACCGACGGCGTCATGGACGGCCCCCGCTCCGTCGTGTTCGACCAGGCGGAAAACCGCCTGCACGTGCAGAAGGCCGTTCTGCTCCAGTATTTGAAGAAATAAATCAAACGGATGTCGCATCCCGGCATCGAGTTTAATTTGTCCCGAGGAGAAGTCCCGACGAGGGATCGCCGTCGCCCGCGAAGGACCGTATGATCCGCGACCTGGACGGTGTCCGGCCGGAAATTCATGACGCGGCGTTCGTCCACGAGGCGGCTGTCCTCGTCGGCCGGGTCCGGCTCGGGGCGGATTCTTCCGTGTGGCCCTGCGCGGTGCTGCGGGGGGACCTGGAGGAGATCGTGGTGGGGGACCGGACCAACATCCAGGACGGCGCGGTGCTCCACACGGACCGCGGTTACCCGACCACCCTCGGCAGCGGCATCACGGTGGGCCACGGGGCCATTTTGCACGGATGCCGCGTGAAGGACAACTGTCTCATCGGCATGGGGGCCGTCCTCCTGAACGGCTGCGTGGTAGAGGAGGATTCCATGGTGGCGGCCGGGGCCCTGCTTCCGCCCGGTCTCCGCGTGCCCCAGGGGCACCTGGCGGTCGGCGTTCCGGCCAAGGTGATCCGGCCCCTCGAGCGGGAGGAGGTGCGGCGCATCCATGAGAACGCCGCCCTCTACGTCGAGAACATCAAGCGATACGCGGCCCGGCCGTAAGAATTTTCGCGGGTTTCACTGTTCTTTAAAAATCTTTTCTGGGCCGTCTTTTTTCCAGAAGAAGGAATCGGGCAACGGGGAATGTCGAACGAAGCGTTTCTGAAGAACATAGAGATCAACGATCGCGAAATGCGCGAACGGAAGATCCGGCTGGATTCCAAACCGCTGCTCCTCGGCCTGATCCTGACCAACTGGTGCAATTTGAACTGCATCATGTGCGGAAAGCTCCGCCACAGCAACTCGCGGACGCTCTCGCGGCAGGAACTGGCCAAGATAATGGAATTGCTCCCGTATTTGCAGTCCATCGAGTGGCAGGGGGGCGAGTTTTTTCAGCTGGAACACGTGAAGGAATTCTTCACCGGGCTGCAGCCGTTCTCTCAGATCAAGCACCATATCACGACGAACGGCCTGCTGTTGGACCCGGACTGGATCGAACTTTTTTTTCGATTGAAGACGGAACTGTTTTTTTCCATCGACGCGCCGACGGCTTCCGTGTACGAGCGCATCCGCCGCGGCGGGCGTTTTGAAACGCTGATTCGGAAGCTGGAGCTGCTGGTGGGCCGGGAGAAGCGTCTCGGCCGGACCCTCCGGAGGACACTCGGCGCGGTCGTCATGCGGTCCAACTACCGATGTCTCGCCGGGTTCGGGGATTTCGCGAAGGAATACGGGTTTCAGGAACTGGTCGTTTCGCCGGTGATGCAGTTCGAGGACGAGGAAAATATTTTTTTGCGCGCCGATGCGGACGTCGACAAGGAGCTCGCCGCGGCCCGCGCGAGCCTGGAAGAGCAGTTCAAGGGCACGCCGGTCGCCCTGAAATGGTTGTTGCCGGCCCGGACCGGGCCCGTTTCGACCGTCGATGTTCCGGCCGCGGAGGGGCGGAAGGAGGCGTTTTTCTGTCCGCTGCCCTGGAAAAGCCTTTTCGTCTGTGTGGACCACCGCGGGGACATTTTTCCGGATTGTTGGTGCACCACGCCCGTCGGCAACATAGGAGTGGACGGCTTTTTGGATGTTTGGAATAATGAAAAAATGCAGGCCTACCGGCGCGGAGTAGCGGAGGGGGGGATGTCCCTCTGCTCGGCCCGCTGTCGGGCCGGGCACTCGGTGGACATGAAGGCCCGGCTGGTCTCGCCGCTGCTTTGAATCGTTCGGACGACGGAGTGCCGCGTTGAAAAGACCGACCGCGGGGACGGTGGCCTGGGTCTATCGGGTTCTTTTGAAAAGGTTCGGCCCGCGCGGATGGTGGCCGGTGACGCCGCCGGGGGGGGGCCGTCCCCTTTACGCGAAAAAGAACACGACGGGCCGGCTCACGGCGCCGCAACAGTTCGAAGTGGCCGTCGGAACGATTCTGACCCAGAACACGGCTTGGACGAACGTGGAGAAAGCGCTGGTGGAATTGGGCCGCGCGGGGCTTTTGTCCTCCCGGGCCCTCCGGCGCGCGCCGTTGGCGAAACTTTACCGCGCGATCCGTTCGTCCGGCTATTTCCGGCAGAAATCGAGGCGTCTGAGGGATTTCTGCCGTTTCCTGGCCGTGTGCTGGGGAGACCGCCTGGACCGGTTCTTGGATCGTCCGACGGCGATCGTGCGTCGGGAACTTTTGGGGCTCAAGGGCGTGGGGCCGGAGACCGCCGATTCCATTTTGCTTTACGCCGGCCGCCACCCGGTGTTCGTGGTGGATGCGTATACGCGCCGGTTCGGCCGCCGGTTCGGTTTTTTCCGGACCGACGATTACCAGACCGTTCAGGGGTTTTTCGCAGAACGGACGCGGCCCGCGGCGGCGTATTATCGCGAATACCACGCGCTTTTGGTGGAGTTGGGGAAAAACTATTGCCGCGCCGCGCCGCGCTGCGCCGGGTGCCCGCTCCGGCTCCGGTGCGCTACCGGCCGCCCGGCCCGATGAAAAATTTATGACGACCAACAATCAGAGCAGCGAATACCTTTTCTCCGCCATCCGCGGGCTGGAGCACCGCGCCTCCGCCCTGACCCAGATCACGGAGTTCGTCCGTTGCATCGAGGACATCGGCCAGGTGTTGGACAAGCTCCTGAAAAAGGTGATGGAACTGGCCGGCGCCGACGCCGGCGTCATCGCCCTGGCCGATTCCGGCAGCAGCGAGTTCAAGTTCATCGCCGCGGCCTGGGCCGGGATCTCCCCGACGGAGGCGGCGGCCCGCGAGAACGTTTTCAAGGCCGTCCGCATGGATATTACGGAGGGGGTCATCGGACAGGTCTACAAGACCGGCGATCCGCAGGTCCTCTCCAAAGTCTCGGAGAATTCCCGTTTTCGAAAAGACATCTCCGACCTGGTCAGATACGAGATAAAAAACCTCATCGCCGTCCCGCTCACCATCGACGACCGGCGGCTGGGCGTCCTGGAGCTCTGCAACAAGAAGCCGGACGGATCGGCGTTTACCAACGAGGACTTGGCGTTGGTCGTGGCCCTGTCCAACCAGATTGCGCTGGTGATGGAGGCCCACAAGCTGCGCGAACAATCCGGCCGCCAGGTGAACCAGCTCGGCCTGCTGTTGAAGTCCCTGGAGATCGTGAACTCCAGCCTGGCGCTGGACGTCGTTTTGGACAATCTGATGGGCATGGGGATGCAGCTGATCGGGGCGGAGGCGGCGAGCATCCTCCTGATGGACGAGGAGTTGGGGCAGCTCTATTTTGCCGCCGCCACGGGCGCCAAGAAGGAGGAGATGAAACGGATCTATCTGAAAAAAGGCGAGGGGATCGCCGGGTGGGTCGCGGACCGGGGCGAGGTGCTGCTCATCCCCGATGTTTCCAAGGACCAGCGTTTCTCCAAAAAGGCGGACAAGGCCTCGGGGTTCATGACGAAATCCATTTTGGCGGTCCCGCTCAAGACGGAGGGGAAACTGGTCGGCGTGGCGGAAGCCATCAACAAGAAGGACGGCAGCGAGTTCAACGAGACCGACGCCCAGATGTTGAGCACGCTGGCGTCCTACGGCGCCATGGCCATTCAAAAGGCGCAGCTCTATCAGGACGTGAGCGAACTCTTCATGGCGACCATCCGGGCCCTGGCGGACGCCATCGAGGCCAAGGACGCCACCACCCGCGGCCGTGCGGAACGGATACGGAAATTGGCCGTGGCGCTCGCCGAGGAGATGAAACTGGGCGAAAAAGAGACGAAGGACATCGAACTGGCCGCGTTGATGCACGACGTGGGGAAAATCGCCGTGCCCGACAGCATCCTCAACAAGAATGAGAACCTCACGGAGGAGGAATACCGCACCCTGATGCGCGTGCCGATGATCGGCGCGGAGATCCTCTCTCCCATCAAACAGCTTCGCGGCGCCGTTCCCGTCATCCGGCATGCCAACGAACGTTGGGACGGGAAAGGGTATCCGGACCGGCTCAGCGGTTCGAATATTCCCCAGGGGTCTCGCGTCCTGGCGGTCGCCAACACGTTCGACGCCATGACCACCGACCGGCCCTATCGCCAGGGTCTCCCCGACGACGTGGCTTTGAAGGAGATGGCGTCTTATGCCGGCGTGCAGTTCGACCCCGCCTGCGTGGAGGCGTTCATCCGCGCCTATCGCAAGGGGAAGTTCAAGGGAATCACCCGCTGACCCGTCCGGGAGGGGATCCGTGGATCGTTTTATCGTCGTTCTCATCACCGCTTCCTCGTCCGCCGAGTCCGCGCGCCTTTCGAAGGCCCTGGTGAAGGAAAGACTGGCCGCCTGCGTCAACATCGTGCCCGGCCTCCGGTCCGTGTATCGGTGGAAAGGGCGGATCGAAAGTTCCGCCGAACGGCTTTTGATCGCCAAAACACGGCGATCGAAGCTCCCTCAATTGATCCGCCGCGTCCGCCAATTGCATTCCTATTCCGTTCCCGAGATCATCGCCCTTCCCATGCTCGCCGGCCACGCGGATTACCTGCGTTGGATCGCCGCGTCGCTCGTTCCCGAAAAATAACGGCCCGTTCCCGGAAAGAAACGTGTTGAAGAACCGGTTTTTCCCGTGGGTGATGACGCTTTCCGCGTTTCTCTTGTCCGCGACGGCGGTTTTTCCCATGGAACCGATCGCCGAAAAGGATTTTGTGTGCCGCGGCGATGGTGCGGGGAGGATGGTTTGGGAGGGGAAGGAATATCGCGACTGCCCCGGCGGTCATTTGCCGGCCGGCGGCGTCCGTCCGGAGCTGCTTGCCCTCCTGAACGCGCTGCAGGCGCGCGTCGGGGCGGCGTTGGTGTTGACGTCCGGTTACCGGTGCGAGGCGCACAACCGCTATTCGTGGGCGTGCCTCGCCAGGGACGGCGATGCCGCCGGCGTCAGCCGGAGGAGTCTCCATCGGTCCGGCGCGGCCGCGGATTTTTATGTGGAGGGGGTCCGGGACATTTCAAAATACCGGACGTTCGCGGAAGAGTTGCGGCGGACGGCCGCGGCTTCGCCGGGGAAGACGGTGTGGACGCGCGTCTATGGGGCCGAAGAGGTGCGCGACCCCGACAACCGGCACGACTACCCGTACATCCATGTCCATCTGCTTGGGGTACCGCGCCGACCGCTGGAGCCGGCCTCGGATTAGGGGAGGAGAACCCGTCCTTTTTTGACCCGCAGGGAGGTGTCGAGTTCGGCGCTGAGTTGTTTCAGCCGGTGGATGAATTTCCGCAGCGCCGCTTTTTTTAGGGGCCGGGTTTGAAACCCCGTTTTGGTGTTTTGGACGAGCACGGGGAGTATTTCCGCCCGGGGGGAATGACCGGTCCGGAGTTTCAGCTTGAGGACCAACCCTTCGACGGCGTTCGGGTTCCTTGTCCCGAAGACGAAATTCCCAAGGCTGTAGGCAATGATCTTTTTCTTGTAACGTTCCAGCCCCTGGGCCACGTGCGGATGGTGGCCGATGACCGCGTCCGCCCCCGCGTCGATGGCCGTGTGAGCGAGTTTTCGCTGCAGGTCGGAGGGGAGGTAGGTGTATTCCTCTCCCCAGTGGAACGACACGATGACCCAGGTGCAGTATTTTTTCGCGTGGGCGATGTCCTCGCGGACGAGCTTTTCGTCGGCAAAGGCCGTCCCGGGGGTCGACGGACCGGCCGAGAAGGCGATGGGGAACGTGAGCGAGTAGGCCAGAAAAGCGATGCGTTTCCCGCGGACCATCACCACGGCGGGTTTGCGGGCTTCTTCGATATTTTTCCCGGCGCCGCAGGAGGCGATCCCCTGATCGTAGAGATGCCGGCCCGTTTCCGCCAGCGCCTCCGGTCCGAAATCCAGGATGTGGTTGTTGGCCAGGCTCATCACGCGGAAGCCGGCTTCCCAGAGCGCGGCGGCGTGGGCCGGTTCCATGCGGAAGATGTATTCCTTGTCCGGGTACTCCTCGCCCGTCGTGCCGATGGGGTTTTCCAGGTTTCCGAAGACGAAGTCGCTTTTTTTCAGAAGGGCGCGGATCTTGTCGAACGGATAGTGCGGGCCTTTCCGTTTCAGCACAGGTTTGAGATGGTAGGCCATCATCACGTCTCCCACGCAGGCGATTTCCGCCTGGGAGGCCGAGAGCGACGGCGGGGCGATGTGGAAAAACGCGGCGGCCAGAACCACCCGGGGGAGTAGCCGCCGGAAGGTATTTTCGAAAGAAAGGGGTCGACCGAGAAGGATGGGGAGAGAAAAGATTCGGTTTTCCGTGCCGTTCGTCCTGGCTTCCGCTTCGCCCCGCCGCCGCCGGCTGATGGCGACGTTCCCTTTTCCGGTGCATGTCCGGCCCGGCCGCGTGAAGGAGCCCCGTTGGAAGAGGGGCGTTCGTCCGTCGGTTTGGGTCAAGCGGTTGGCGCTGCTGAAGGCAGCCCCAGCGGCCGCCGCCGTTTCGGAAGGATTGATTTTGGGGGCGGATACGCTGGTTTTCCGTCGGGGGAGAGTTTTCGGGAAACCCTCTTCCGTGGCCGCCGCCCGGCGGATGCTGGCCGAATTGGCCGGCCGGTGGCACACGGTGTACACCGGCCTGGCGCTCCTGGCGCGGCCGGGAAGAAAGCATTGGGAATGTGTCTGGTCCACGCGGGTCAAAATGCGGGCCCTTTCGCCGGAGAGATTGCGGTACTGGTCCCAGAGGAACCACGACAAGGCCGGGGCCTACGCCGCCCAGGAAAAGGGCTCGCCGTTCGTGGAAAAATTGCGGGGAGACTACGATAACGTGGTCGGTCTGCCGCGGCGCGGGCTGCGGCGGCTCCTGGCCAAGGCGCGATCGGCCGGTTATGCGCCGAGCCGTTCGGCGGGGCGGTCTCGAAAGGGAATTTGATTTTTAACGAGGAGCGACGCACGGGAAGGACGTTTTTCCGGCGGACCGTCGCGGCGGGACCTATCCTTCGCCGCGCCCTTCCCATTTGTCCAGATAGACCTTCACCTTGAGCTGGCTGTTGATTTGACTCAGCCATTCCTGAAACACATGAGAGACCTGTTCCTGCCGTAGTTGTTCCCGAAATTCGTTCGGCTTGTCCTTCGCCGTTTTCTTTTCCTCGGCGTTGCCGAGGGCCATCCTTTTCTGATACTGCCAGTTGAACTCGATGTTGGAAACTTTCACCGCGGAGGCCATCAGGGCCTGGAGTTTCTGTATTTTTATCTCCCTCCGCCGGTCGTCTTCGAACTCATCGGCGGGGATCCGTAAGACCTGGGTCAACACCTGCAGATAGGCTCCCTGGTCGAACTGCCCGTCCCGCTGGAACGCCGGACTGCGTTGGATGTACGCGGCCACCTCGTTGTCCGTCACCGTGAGGCCGTACTTGTCGGCTTCTTGGAGGAACACCGCCTCCCGTACCAGGTCCTGAAGGGTTTCTTGTTTGATGCGTTTGATGTTCTCTTCGTTGAGCGGTTCGTTGTTGTCGCGGCGCTGGTTGAGGTATTGGTGGTAGCGGGTCACATAGCGTTTGTAGGGGATCTTGTCGCCGTTGACGACGATGGCGGCATCGTAGGGGGACTGGGTGAAGAAGTAGCTGCCGAACCCCATGAAGGAGCCCACGAGGAACCCGCCCACGGTGATGAGGAAGATGGTGTAGCGGTGTTTGCGCAGCCATTTCATCATGGAGGAGGTCTCACCTTTGCCGGAGGAATTTGGTCATCGGATCGAGCGGAACAAAAAAGGCCGGCCACGGGTCGGCCAGCCGTTTTTGAAAAATGCCGGGAAAATCTCAGCCCCGGGAATTCTTCGCCATCACCTCGTCCATCGCGATGACTTTCGCCTTTTCGGTGGTCATGACGCAATTCCCCTCGAAAATGGCGCCTTCCGCGATGGAGAGTTGGGCGGTTCGGAGATCGCCGAAAACCTGGCTGTGGGCCTGCAGTTCCAGCACGGCGGAGGCGATGAGGTTGCCGGTGACTTTTCCGCCGATGACGATGTTCTTGGCGGTGATGTCGCCCTGGACCTGCCCGCTTTCGCCGATGACCACCCCTTCGGCGGAGATGCCGCCTTCCACGCGTCCATCCACCCGGATGGAGCCTTTGGATCGGATGGTCCCCTGAAAGTGGGTCTCCATCCCCAAAACGGTTTCCATTCGCGCGTCTGCTTCCTTCATTTTTCCGAACATGATGTCCCCCGATCAGCCTTCGAGATGCATGAATCGACGCGGGTTGACCGGCCGTCCCAGGAACCACACCTCGTAATGGCAGTGGGGCCCGGTGGCGTTGCCGGTGGAGCCCACCAGGGAGAGGATCTGTCCCCGGCGGACGCGGTCGCCGCGTTTCACTAAAATCTGTCTGTTGTGGCCGTAACGGGTGGAATAGCCGTAGCCGTGATCGACGACCACCACCTTGCCGTAACCGCCGGCCCAGCCGGCCAGGATCACCACGCCGTCGGCCGAGGCGTGTACGGGACTGCCGGGCGGGGCGGCGATGTCCACGCCTTTGTGCCAGTCGTCCAGGCCGCTGAACGGCGAGAGCCGGTGGCCGAAATGGGAGGTTAGATAGCCGTTGGTCGGCCAGATGTTGGGAAGGGAGCGGAAAAGCCGGCGTTCATAATCGATCTTTTCGGTAAGTTCGGAAAAACTGGAAAGTCGCTGGTCCATCTCTTGGCGCAACTGGTGGATCTGGAGGGAAACGTCCTGCAGCGTCAATTCGGAGACGCGTCCGTCCAGGAGTTTTTGCAGTTCCATCTCGTCCCCCGCCGTGGGACCGCCCTGGTTCTGCAGAGGGTTCTCTTCGCTTTGGATGATGGCGTCGCGGCTGCCCATGCCCATCATGGTCCGCAACTGGGTCTCCATCTCCTTCACGTCGTCCAGCATTTCGCGGGCGCGTTTGACCTCGTTGGCGAAATACTCGACTTTGATGCGCAAAACGTGGGTGTTCGCCTTCAGACGCCAATAATCGAACCGTTGGGAGGCCATGTAGCCCGCCCAGGCGGTGACGCCCGTCCAGCAAAGAAAGAGGAACAAAAGGAAGGAAACGGAGAAGGACAGTTGGCGAGGGCGGGCAATTCCGTGAGGAATCACCATAATGGTCAGGCGCCGGGCGAATTCTTTCCGCCACCGGTGCCAGAAAGACAGCGTCATCAGGCCTCCGATGCAACAAAATAAGACTGATTCGGAACGTTAATTTTTATCAAAAATGGCTTGTATTGTCAATTCAAAAATAAATTTCGACTATTTTTTTGGAAAAAAGGCCGAAGGGCTTGCGGGCGGCGGATGAAATGTTAAAATAACGAAATTACGCGGGGGGTCCGGGGATGTTGCCGTTCTTCCCGCGTCAAAGCGTGTTTTTCAGGAGTTCCGCGATGGAAACCCCGGATTCAAGGAAAAAGAACAAGAAAAATTCGCGGCGGACGATGCCGCGGCTCACCCGGAAAAAGCTGGACCATTTCCTCTCTTCTCTTTGTGAAGAGGCCGGGATGAGCGGCAAACCGTCGGGAAACAAGACGGCCGGCGGCTCCCATGGGCTGGTCTGCCGCGCGCCCTGCCGAAAAGCCGACTGGCGGGCCCATCTGGACATCCCCGCCGGCATCCTCTGCGTCTCCGCCGCGTGGTCGGCCAACAAGCAGGCGGCAAAACACCGCGATGTGACCATCGCCATCACGTTCCTGGACGACGACGGGAAACCCGATTACGCCGACATCGTTTTTTGCGACTCCGAGATCCGTTGGCTGATGGAGACGCTCTGGCACGCGCCCCTTTGGGACGAAGACCGCTGAAGAACAAAAGGAGAACCTCACCATGGCGTTTGGAAAAATTCTGTCGAAATTGACCCCCGCAAAAGGGGAGATGGCCGGCACCCTGGGCCGCAACGATCCCTGTCATTGCGGTTCCGGCAAGAAATACAAGAAATGCCATCTGCCGCAGGACGAGGAGGCGGAGAGGAAGCAGCTCGCCAAGGCGGAGATCCCGCCGAAACCGCCGGAGTCGGAAAAGCCTGGCGCCAAACCGCCGCACGATAAACATCCGGAATCCGGCCGCCCGGCCCACGAAAAAAGCGGCGGCGGGTTCATGCGGTCCATCTTCAACAGAAAAACCGGCGGCGGTTGAGCCGCCCCGCCCCCTTTTTGAAGCCCCCTACACAACGGGGCAAGGATTTGCTACCGTTTGTGCCGGTAGTCGAAATCATATTTTCAGGAGGATCAAATAACATGGCAAACGCAGCTTTCATGAAGAAACTGCAACCGGACGAAGCGCTGGCGAAAATCGTGGGGTCCGCTCCGCTTCCGAGGACGGAAGTGGTGAAAAAACTCTGGGTCTACATCAAGAAGAACAGCCTGCAGGACAAGGTCAATAAGCGCAACATCAACGCCGACGCCACCTTGGGCGAAGTGTTCGGCGGGAAAAAGCAGGTCAGCATGTTCGAAATGACCAAGCTGGTGAGCAAGCACCTGAAATAAGCTTCTCCAGGAAAGAACCGTTGGTTTGAGCCCGTCCCGGGCCGCGCGGAAAACCCGCTCGACCCGGGACTTTTTTCGGCGGCCGCGGCCCCGGCCAGAGGCCGGGGCGTCGCCGCCCCCTGCCGCCCGTGAGCCGACTTGCGGGAGACCCGCCAAAAGTGGTTTATTACTCTGACCGAGAAATAAAGATGACCCCGCTCCCCGCGTCCACGCAATTGGCTTCGTCCGCCCTCGCCGCGGCTTCCTTGCCGGAGGCGTACGGCGCCTGTCTGTCCCTTTGCCGGTCCCATTACGAAAATTTTCCCGTGGCGTCGCGGATGATCCCCGCCGAACAGCGGGGCCCCATCGCCGCGGTCTACGCCTTTGCCCGGGTGGCCGACGATTTCGCCGACGAGCCGGGGTGGACTCCGCCGGAGCGTCTCTCCCTGCTGGACGATTGGCGGCGACGGCTCCGCGCCTGCGGCTCCTCCCACAACCGACACCCCGTTTTCTGGGCCGTGGCCGACGCGGTCGAGCGGTTCCGGCTCCCCCTCGATCCGTTCGAACGCCTGATCACCGCTTTCGAGCGCGACGTCACAAAGAACCGCCACGAGAATTTCGACGAGGTGCTGGATTATTGCCGTTACTCGGCCAACCCGGTCGGCGAACTGGTCCTTCGCGTTTTCGGGTTTTGGAACGAAGAGCGGGGGAAATGGTCGGACGCCGTCTGCACCGGGCTGCAGCTGGCCAATTTTTGGCAGGACGTGACCGTGGACGCGGCCAAGGACAGGATCTATGTGCCCCGGGAGGACATGAAGGCGCACGGCCTCGCCGAAGAACAGATACTGCGCGGTCCGGTCATCGAACCGCTCCGGCGGCTGATCGCGTTCCAGGTCGAAAGGACCTGGACTTTTTTCCGCGCGGGCGTCCCGCTCTGCGACGACGTGCCGAACCCGCTGCGCCGGGAGCTTCGGCTGGTCTGGTTGGGAGGGACCCGCATATTGGAAAAGATCGGCGCGCAGGACGGGGACGTGTGGGGCCAACGGCCCACCCTCGGCAAGACCGATCTTCCGCGTCTCATGCAGCGGTTGTTTTTTTGGAATCCGGCGGCCGTCTTGCCCCGGGGTTCCTGAGCGCCGCCGATGTCCCTCCTCGATTCCTTTAAATCCAGCAACTTCGCCCCCGCCTTCTTTTTCCTTTCCGCGCCGCGCCGGCGGGCGCTCCAAGCCGTCTACGCGTTTTGCCGTTCCGTGGACGATACCGTGGACGACGAGGTGCTGCGTCGGGCGCGGGGAGAACGGCCGTCGGACGGGCCGCAAAGGACCCTGGCCGCCTGGCGGGAATTGTTGCGCGCGTTGCGCGACGGCCGGACCGCCGTCGAATCCCGGAAAGAGGGGACGCTGGAACAATCGGCGGCACAGGTGGACGCGGCGGTGTGGCCGGCTCTCCTCGAGACGTTGGAACGTTATCCCACCGCCGCCGCGCCGCTGTTGGGACTGGTGGACGGCGTTGAACGGGACCTGTTGAAGAACCGATACGGGACTTTCGAGGAATTGAAGGAGTACTGTTATGGGGTCGCGGGGACGGTGGGCCTCGCCTGTCTTCCCGTTTTCGGGTTGGACGAGGAGTCCCACCGGGAGTTCGCCGTGACCCTCGGCCGCGCGGTGCAATTGACCAACATCCTGCGCGACATCCCCGCCGATGCGGCGGTGGACCATGTCTACCTTCCGGCGGAGGATTTGAATCGGTTCGGATACGGAGAGGAGGAACTGAAAAAATCCGTATACAACGACAATTTCGTCCGGCTCATGCGCTTCGAGGCCTCCCGGGCGGAAGAAGCGTATGCCGCCGCCCTGCAAAAGCTTCCGGACACCAGCCGGCGCGCCGCCCGTCCGGCGTTGATCATGGCCCGGCTCTACCGGGCGCTCCTGGGGGAGATCAAAAAGCGGGGCTACAACGTTTTTCTCGGCCGTGCGCGGTTGTCGACCTATCAAAAGATGAGAGTTCTCCCGGGAATTTTTTGGAACGCCTGAACCGGCCCGCCGCCCGTGCCTCCCGTCCTCCCCAGACCCATCGTTAAACCGTGGCCGCTGCTGTGGGGGACGGTCGTTGTGCTGGCCGTTTTCGCCGGAAGACTCTGGCGGATATCGTCCGCCATGGGAACCCCCTCCTATTATTACACCGACTCCAGTTCCCACATTTTGAACGCCTTGTGGCACGCCACCGGGGTGCTGAAGTGGTCCTTCCCGCGCGTGCCCCTGGCCGGATTCCTGTACGCCGCCGCCACGCGGATGGGGTTGGACGTTTTTTATGCCGCCTGGGCGGTGAACGCCGCGTTGGGATTGATGGCGGTGTGGCTGCTCTTCGACGCGGTGCGGCGGCTGGCCGGTCCCGGCGCGGCGACGGTTTCCGCGGTCCTGGCGTTGAGCGTGCCGTCGTTCGGCCGGCTGGTCTTTTCCGGGCAGACCGAAATGACCGCCCTGGCGTTCACGGCCCTGTCGTTTTGGATCGCGTGTTACGGGCTCTTCCTCGACGAGCCGTCCAATTTCTGGGCGGACCTGGCGGCGTTCTGCCTGTTGGGCTACGCGGCCTCCGTCCGTTCCGACGGTCTCGGATTGTTCGGTCTCGCGGGGATCTTTCTGTTCCTGCGTTGGCGGCGCCGGCCGCGTTTTTGGCCGTTCTTCGTCGGCGCCGGGCTGGTCTGTCTCTATGTGATATTGCCGTCGTTGATGGTTCACGGCCGCGGCGCCTCAACGGCCAACGCGGCCGACCAATGGTTGTCGTTCGGCCAGCGTTTCCTGCGGTTGCCGGCGTGGTTGTTGAAGGAATCGTTCCCGTTCAACGTGTTCCTGTGCGCCGGGTTGGCGCATTTTTCAGGGAAGAGGTTCTTCCGGCCGCTCGGCTGGTTCGCCGTTTTGGTTCTGGGGCAGGCCTTCCTGTTGTGGGCGGGTTCCTGGTTCTATCTCTTTTCGTGGGAGACCGAGCGGAACATGAACACGGTATTGTTCTTGGCCATGGCGCCGGCGGGGGCGGCGGTGTGGGCCGCGGCGTCCGCTCTCGGACGTTATGGGATGTTGCTGGGGCTGTTGCTCGCGGCCGGCCCCGTGGGGTGGTCGTGGGAGCGGGCCATGAAAGAGGTCCCCGCCCGTCTTTCCCTGGAGGACCACAACCGGGGGCTGGGGAGAAGGCTTCGGGAATTGAATGCCGAGGGGAAACTCGGTCGTCCGGAATCCCTCATCCTGTTGGAAGTCGCGGACAGCGGCTGGCCCAACGTGCTTGTGTTCTCCGGAATGCCGGAACGGTTCCGCCTCCTCCCGTCCACCGAGACGGAGTGGGGGAAGGTTCGGATCTGGGATGGCCGCGGCGAAGCGGGGGTGGCGGTCGTTTCCTCCGAGAGGGCGGAGAAGGAACTGGCGGAGGACGGCGGGTCGTTCGAACGGGTGGACGTTTTCGGGGACTATAATATCTTGCGGGTTGGAAAGGCGCCGGCGGCGCCGGGGAATTAATCTTTCGCCAGGGCGGCGAGGTGTGTCTGTAGGCGCTGTTTCTTGGCGGTGACCTCGGTGTGCCGGTCCTTCGCTTTGGTCACTTCTTCCTGGGGCGCGCGGGCGGTGAAATCCGGGTTGGACAGGCGGGCTTGGAGTCTCTGCAGGTCCGCGTCCAGCGACACGACCTCTTTCGAGAGGCGCTGTTTCTCTTTTTCGAAATCGATCAGTCCTTCCAGTGGGATGAAAAGTTCGAAGTCCGACGCCACCGCCGCGGCCGCCTGGGCCGGTTTCTCTCCCTTGCCGATGAACCGTATCTCCGAGACCTTTCCCAGCCGCTTCACGTAATCCCCATACGTTTCCAAGAGGCCCTTGTTGAAGGGGAGCGCGTTTTGCGCGTTCACCAGCAAGGGGACCGACTTGCCCGGCGGCACGTTCATTTCCGAGCGTACGGTGCGGAGGGCGGTGACGGTCTCCATCAGCACCTCCATGGCGCGCATGTCGGCTTCCGAGGCGGCGGGGGAATCGAACAGCGCCGGGACGCGGCCGGGCGCGGCCATCAGGCAGCCTTCCGTTTTCTCGCCGAGGGTTTCGCCGAGCGCGCCCCAGAGTTCTTCCGTGATGAACGGCATGATGGGATGCAGGGCGCGCAGGACGGAATCCAGCACCGTGGCCAGCGTCTCCTTGGCGGCGAGGGCGGCGTCGGTGGTCGGCGGTTTCGGCGGCGGGTTCTCCGCCGGCCCCCCGAGCCCTTGGAGCCGTATCTTGGCCAGTTCGATGTACCAATCGCAGAACTCGCCCCAGAAAAAGGAGTAAAGCGTGCGGGCCGCCTGGGCCAGGTCGTACCCTTCCACGAAGGCGTCCACGTTCTTCAGCGTCTCCACGCACCGTCGGCGGATCCAGCGGTCGGACAGGTCCATTTTATCGGGAGGGAGGCCGGTCCGGCGGTGGTCCGACAGGTTCGTGAGCACGAAGCGGGAGGCGTTCCATATCTTGTTGGCGAAGTTGCGCGCTCCCACGAAACTGTCGTCGGACAACTGCATGTCCCGGCCGGGGATGGCCGAGGAGATCAGCGCGAAACGGAGCGCGTCGGTGCCGAACTTCTTCATGATGTCCAGGGGATCGATCACGTTGTTGAGGGATTTGGACATCTTCTTCCCGTGTTTGTCGCGCACGATGCCGTGGATGAACACGTGGCGGAACGGCACCTCGCTGGCCAGTTCTTCTCCCATCATCACCATGCGCGCCACCCAGAGATAGAGTATCTCATGACCCGTCACCAGGACGGAGGTGGGGTAGTAGTAGGACAGGTCCTGCGTTTTCTTCGGCCAGCCCAGCGTGGAGATGGGCCACAGCGCCGAGGAGAACCAGGTGTCGAGCACATCGGGGTCCTGGATGATCTCCTCTTTTCCGCAGCGCGGGCAGACCACGGGGTCCTCCTCCCGCACGATGGGGTCGGAGGCGGATTCCCGCAGGATCATTTTGGTGGATTCGAGCTGGAACGTCGGGTCCCGGGCGATCTGGCCCAGTTGGTCCTCGTTCAGGCGGCTGCACCGGAGGCAGTACCACACCGGGATGCGGTGCCCCCACCAGATCTGGCGCGAGAGGCACCAGTCTCGGTTGTTGGTGAGCCAGTGGATGTAAGGTTTCTCCCAGGACTCCGGAAAAATCTGGACGCGGTCCACCTCCGTGGCGTGGGCGGCGCGTTTGGCCAGGTCGCCGGTCTTCATGAACCATTGGCTGGATTCCAGCGGTTCGATGACCGTGGCGCAGCGGTAGCAGGTGGCGACGGAATGTTTGTAGGGTTCTTCCTTCTCGAGGAAATCGCCGGCGGTCAGGTCGGCCAGCACTTTTTCGCGGCATTCCTTGAGGGAAAGGCCGGCGTATTTCCCGGCGCGGTCGGTCATGCGGCCGTCGTAACCCACCACCATCTCGTGCGGCAGGTTCTGCCGGCGGGCGATCTCGAAATCGGCGGCGTCGTGGGAGGGCGTCACCTTCACCGCGCCGGTGCCGAAGGCCGGATCCACCGCGGCGTCGAAAACGATGGGGATCTCCCGGTCCATCAGCGGCAGGCGGAGGGTTTTCCCCCGGGCGTCGGCGTAACGCTTGTCGTCGGGATGCACCGCCACGGCGGTGTCCCCCAGCATGGTCTCCGGGCGGGTGGTGGCCACCACGAGGGTGCGCCCGCTGCCGTCGGCGAAGGGGTAGCGGATGTGCCAGAGGTGTCCGGCGGATTCGACGTAATCCAACTCCACGTCGGCCAGGGCGGTGAAACAGCGGGGACACCAGTTCACCAGCCGCCGTCCGCGGTAGATGAGGTGCCGCCGGTAAAGTTCCACGAAGGCGGTCATCACGGCCTTGGAGGAGGCCTCGTCCATGGTGAAGCGGGTGCGGTCCCAGTCGCAGGCGCAGCCGATCTTGCGGAGCTGATGGAGGATGGTGTCGCCGGTGTCCTGGCGCCACCGCCACATGCGCTTGAGGAAGGTTTCCCGGCCGAGGTCGTGGCGGGTCTTGCCTTCCTTCTTGAGCATCTTTTCCACCACGTTTTGCGTGGCGATGCCGCCGTGGTCGGTGCCGGGGATCCAGAGGGTGTTGTCCCCTTTCATCTTGTGCCAGCGGATGAGAACGTCCTGAAGGGTGTTGTTGAGGGCGTGCCCCATGTGCAGGGAGCCGGTGACGTTGGGCGGGGGGATGACGATGGTGAACGGGGACCGCTTCGGGTCCGGTTGGGACCCGAAAAGGCCGTGTTTCATCCAGACGTCGTACCGCTTCGATTCGGTCTGTTCGGGATTATAGATGCTGGGAAGTTCGATCATTGGGTGTCGGTTCCGTGTGAAAATCGGAGTCCATGGTATCACATTCGACCCGGTTTTTCCATCGGAGGGCGTGGTTGACGGCCGGAGGGGAAACCGTTATAATCACGCCGGTATGGCCAAGATACTCATCGCCGAAGACGACGAAAGCACCCGGGAACTCCTCAAATACATCGTGATGAGCGCTGGTTTCGAGGTGACGACCGCCGCGGACGGCCAGATCGCGTTGAACATGATCACCAACGCCCCGCCCGACCTGGTGGTGCTGGACATCATGCTGCCGGAGGTCCACGGTTTTTCCATCTGTCATCAGGTCAAGTCGAACGAGGCCCTCAAAAAGATCAAGGTGCTCATGCTTTCCGCCAAAGCTTTCCCGGCGGACCGCCGCCAGGCGGAGAACGTCGGGGCCGACGGGTTCATGAGCAAGCCCGTCAACCCCGAAGAGCTCATCCAGAAGATCAAGAGTCTCCTCTCCGCCTGACCCGCGCCGGTCCGGCGCGGCCTTCCGCCCTCAACGTCAGCCCCCGCGTTTTTCGTCATCGAAGCCCCGGCATTTTTTAACGAACATCGGTTTCGCCTTCCGGTTATTTTTGAAGCGCCCGGGATCTTCCGAAAAAAAGAGCGTTCGTTTGCATACCACAGGGGTATGCAAACGAACGCTCTTCGTTTTTAACGGCCCCGTAAAGGGCGAAGATTTTTCTTAAAACGAACGAAGAAAAATCTTTTCCGTTCCGGCGGGCCGGTTAGACCACGCCCTGCGCCAGCATGGCGTCGGCGACCTTCACGAACCCCGCGATGTTGGCTCCTTTGACGTAGTTCACGTATTTTCCTTCCTGCCCGTATTTCACGCAGGACTCGTGGATGTTGATCATGATGTCGTGGAGTTTCTTGTCCACTTCCTGGCGCGTCCAGCTGAGCCGCAGACTGTTCTGGGACATTTCCAGGCCGCTGGTGGCCACGCCGCCGGCGTTGGCCGCTTTGCCGGGGGCATAGAGGATCTTCGCCTTCACGAACGCCGCGACGGCGTCCAGGGTGCTGGGCATGTTGGCGCCTTCCGCCACGCAGAGGCAGCCGTTTTTAAGAAGCGTCTCCGCGTCGGTTTTGTCGATCTCGTTCTGCGTGGCGCAGGGGAAGGCCATGTCGCATTTGACGCCCCAGGGCCGCTTCCCTTCGTAAAACTTGCATTTGAACTTATCGGCATACTCCTTGATGCGTCCGCGCCGGAGGTTCTTCAATTCCATCACGAACGCCAGCTTTTTCTCGTCGACGCCGTCCGGATCGTGGATGAATCCGGAGGAGTCGGAGAGGGTGACCACCTTGGCGCCCAGTTCGTTTAGTTTTTCCACGGTGTACTGGGCCACGTTTCCGGAACCGGAGACCGCGCAGACATGCCCGCCGACGGCTTTGTGGAGAGTCTTAAGCATTTCCTGGGCGAAGTAGACGCAGCCGTAGCCGGTGGCTTCCGGACGGATCAAGCTGCCGCCCCAGCCCAGCCCCTTGCCCGTCAGCACCCCGGTGAACTCGCCGCGCATGCGTTTGTATTGGCCGAAGAGGTAACCCACTTCCCGTCCGCCGACCCCGATGTCTCCGGCGGGGACGTCGGTGTCCGGTCCGATGTGTTTGCAGAGTTCGGTCATGAAGCTTTGGCAGAACCACATGACGTCCGTGTCGGACTTCCCTTTGGGATCGAAATCCGAACCGCCTTTGCCGCCGCCCATGGGGAGGGTGGTCAGGCTGTTTTTGAAGACCTGTTCGAACGCCAGGAATTTGAGGATGCCCAGGTTCACGCTGGGATGGAACCGCAATCCGCCTTTATAGGGGCCGATGGCGCTGTTCATCTGCACTCGGAAGCCCCGGTTCACCTGGACCTCGCCCTTTTCGTTGACCCACGGAACGCGGAACATCAGGACCCGTTCGGGCTCCACGATCCGCTCCAGAATCTTGGCGTGTTTGTATTGGGGGTTTTTTTCGATGAACGGCAGGAGGGAGGTGACGACCTCCTCAACCGCCTGGTGGAATTCCGTTTCCCCCGGATTTTTTTCGACGACCATTTTCATGAACGCTGTATGCATGAGGCTCCCCTTTAATGAGAATGTGACGGGCCTTTTCGGCCGTCGGGCAACGTTATTTCCCGTTGCGTAAATAGTGGGTGATGGCCCGGGCGGCGGTGCGGGCCTGTTGGATGGCCAGGATGACCGTGGCGGAACCGCTGACGATGTCTCCGCCCGCGAACACGTCCGGCAGCGAGGTGCGCATGTCCTCCCCGACCTTGATGTAGCCCTTCTTCGTCCGTTCCAGGCCTTCCATCGTGGACAGCAGGAGGGGGTTCACCGCGGTCCCCACGGCCACGATAACCGTGTCCAGCGGCAGTTCGAAATCGGTGCCGGGCTGCGGCACGGGGGAACGTCGTCCGGAGGCGTCGGGTTCTCCCAGGACGTTTTTCAACAACCGCAGGCCGCGGACGTTCCCTTTGTCGTCGGAAAGGATCTCCCGGGGCGTGACGAGGAACTGCAGGTGGATGCCTTCCTCCTCGGTGTTCTCGATCTCTTCCTGGCGGGCGGGCATCTCGTCGCGGGTGCGCCGGTAGAGGAGCGTCACGCTCTCGGCGCCCAGGCGCAGGGCGCTGCGGGCGCAGTCCAAGGCCACGTTGCCGCCGCCCAACACGCCCACCCGTTTTCCCACGCGCACCGGCGTGTCGTATTCCGGAAAACGGTATCCCTTCATCAGGTTCACCCGCGTGAGGAATTCGTTGGCCGAGTACACCCCGTTGGCGTTTTCGCCCGGGATGTTCAAAAGGATGGGCAGTCCGGCGCCGACGCCGATGAAGAAGGCCTTGTAGCCGTCCCGGCGGAGTTCGTCGATGGTGTAGGTGCGGCCGACCACGGCGTCCGTCTCGATCTTGACGCCCATGCTGCCGATGTAGTCGGCCTCTTTTTTCACGATGTCCTTGGGCAGACGGAATTCCGGGATGCCGTACATCAGGACGCCGCCGGCGACGTGGAGCGCTTCGAAGAGGTGGACGTCGAACCCTTCCCGGACCAAATCGGCCGCGCAGGTCAGTCCCGCCGGCCCCGCGCCGATGACGGCCACTTTTTCTTTGGGGGCGGCGGAACGCGCGGGTTGTCTTTTCCCGTGGGCCAATTCCCAATCCGCCACGAACCGTTCGAGGTATCCGATCTGGATGGGTATTTTCTTGGCGTTGAACACGCACGCCTTCTGGCATTGCTCTTCCTGGGGGCAGACGCGGCCGCACACGCCGGGGAGGCTGTTGCTCTCGCGGATCTTGTCGATGGAAGACTGGAAATTCTGTTCGCGGATGAAACGGACGAATTCCCGCACGTCGATGCCGGCCGGGCAGCCTTTGGAGCAGGGGGCGTTCTTGCACTGCAGGCAGCGGGCCGCCTCCTTGACGGCTTCCTCCGGCGGGAACCCGCGGGAGACCTCGGTGAAGGAGGTCTTCCGTTCGTCCATGGAAATCTTGTGGATGCGGCCCGGTTCGGGCCGGGGGCGGGACGGCGTGCTCATGGGGCGGCGGTCCCTTCCAGCCGGCAGGCGTGGTCCAGGCTTTTCATTTCCTCTTCGCGGAAGCGGCGTTGGCGTTGGACCAGGTCGGCGAAGTCCACGGCGTGGCCGTCGAAATCCGGTCCGTCCACGCAGCAAAACCTCGCTTTTCCTCCCTCGATGAGACGGCAACCGCCGCACATGCCCGTGCCGTCCATCATGATGGTGTTCAGGCACACGATGGTCTTGATCCCCGACGGGCGGGTCGTTTCCGAAACGGCCCTCATCATGGGGACGGGCCCCACGCAGAAAATCCGGTGGGTGGGTTCCGGCTCCGCCAGAAGTTTTTTCAAAACGTCCGTGACCAGTCCTTTTTCGCCCGCGCTGCCGTCGTCGGTGCAGATCAGGAGCCGGTCGGAGGTTTCGCCGACTTCGCGGGTCAGGAGGAGGAGGTCCTTGGTCCGGGCGCCCAGGACGGAGACGACGTGGTTCCCGGCGGCCTTGACCGCCCGGGCCACCGGCAGGATCTCCGCGATGCCCACGCCGCCGCCCACCAGGATGACGCGCTCGTTCCGCGGGATTTCCGAAGGATGTCCCAGCGGGCCCACGAGGGAATAGAGGGAGTCGCCGACGTTTTTCTTCCCGAGGAGTTTCGTGGTGTGCCCGACCTCCTGAAAAATCAGGGTGAGGGTCCCCGCGGCGGCGTCGGTTTCCACGATGGTGAGGGGGATGCGTTCGCCCTTCTCGTGGACCATGAGGAGGATGAATTGGCCGGGCAACGCCTTGCGGGCGATGGCGGGCGCCTCGAAACGCATTCGCGTGAGGCGCATTCCTTGGGTGTCGTTCAGTGTGTTTTTTTCGATGATGCGCATAAATTTAGTGGCAGAAACTTGCCTCAATCAAGATGTCGCGACCAGGGAAGACGATGCCATGACAAACGCGAACAACGGATGTTTCGGTCAGTATGGGCGGGATCTATCTGGTAAACGTATACCAATTATAGGATAATATGGATAAGATATCAATAAATTTCATCCATTAATTAAAATTTATATGGCAATAATGCCAGATACTTTTGGCAATGCCGCCATTTTATTACCGAAAAAAATGCAAGAAATTTTTATTATTTATGAAATTATGAATCTATTTATTCAAAAAAGAGCGGATTATCGGCAAAATTGCCATAAAAATACTGTTTTCCGGCAATTATTTGGTATCATGAAATTTCAATGAGTGAGAAAACCGAGAAAAAAATTCTCGCCATACTCAAGGTCCTTCACGAGTCCGTCCGGCCCCTGAGCAGTTCCGCCATCACGGAACATCTGTTGGCCATGGGACACGACATCAGCGAGCGGACCGTGCGCTTCCATCTGTTGGCCATGGATGAGGAGGGGCTCACAAAAAGTTTCGGAAAACGCGGGCGGCAGATCACGGAGAAAGGGAGCCGCGAACTTTCGACCGCCCGGGTGATCGAGAAGGTGGGCTATCTGGCGGCCAAGATCGACCAGATGACCTACCGGATGAACTTCAATCTGGATAACCGCACGGGCGGGGTCGTCATCAACATCAGCATCATCGAAACCAAGCGCTTGCAGGAAAACATTCCCCTGTTGAGCCGCGTGTTCGAGGAAGGGTACGCCATGGGGCACCTCGTGGCGCTGTTCCCGCAGGGGGAGAAGATCGGCGATATCGTGGTTCCGCCGGGGCATGTGGGGCTGGGGACCGTTTGTTCCATCACCATCAACGGCGTTCTTCTGGCGCACGGCATCCCCACCACCTCCCGCTTCGGCGGTCTTTTGGAGCTGCGAGACAGAAAACCGGTCCGGTTTGCGGAACTCATCCATTACGAGGGGACCACGCTGGATCCGCTGGAGATTTTCATCCGCAGCGGCATGACCGATTACACCGGCGCGGTGAAGACCGGCAGCGGACGCATCGGAGCCAGCTTTCGCGAAATCCCGGCGGACAGCCGCGAGCGCGTGATCGAACTGGCCAAACGACTGGAGGAAGCGGGGCTGGGCGGGTTCATGACGGTCGGTTGGCCGGGGCAACCCCTCCTGGAAATCCCGGTGGGGGAGGGGCGGGCGGGCGCGGTGGTCATCGGCGGGCTGAATCCGGTGGCCATCTTGGTGGAGAACGATATCCGTGTCCATTCCCGGGCGTTGTCGACCCTGGTGGATTATCGCACGTTGTTCCACTATAAGGAACTCGACGGCCGTTTGCGCCGCCTTCGATAAGCGCCGTCGGATTGGCCGGCGGGAGGAAGACCGTGACGTCGTCACGGTCTTTTTTTTATTCCTCCGACGGGGTCCGGCGTCCTATTTGTTTTGAAGGTGGGGCCGGAGCAGCGCGAGGAGCTTGTCGGTTCGTTCGCGCACGCCGTCCGCGTTGAGGTGGTCGATGGAGTTGGCGAAAAGGGGGCCGGGATAGATGAAATCCTCGGGTTGGCCGACGATGTCGAAACGCAGTTCGTTTTTCAGTTGCCGGTGGAGCCGGTCGATGGCCGCTTTGTTGAGTTCGTATTCCTCGCGTGGAAACGCCGCAAAGACGAAGAGGACGCGGGCCCCTCGGCGCGCCGCCGCCTCCCCGAAATTGTTCAGGAGGGCCATCGATTCGGGTTTTACGGTGAGGTCCGGATAAGTATCCCCTTTCCCCGCCACTTGGTCCGCCGGGACCACGGCGAAGCGGTGATGTTCGGTCGGTTCGCCCGTTTCGTCCGTGATGAGCCGGTATTTGACGAATCCCCGCGGGGTGTAGAAACGGGTATCCCGTTTGAAGAGGGTTTCCACGGCTTTGCGGAGGGTGGCCAGTTGGCTCAGAAGCAGTGCGCCGGAATCCTGAACGAAATTGACCAGCCCGTCCTTTGACGGCGGGTAGAGTTGAAGGGCATGGCGCCCGGGCGAGAGCCGGAGGATCCACTTCCGCGATTGTTCGTTGTTTTGGAAATCCTGGCGGATGAGGCCGTACTCGGGGACGATGAGGACGGTGTCTCCCGGACGGAGGAAAGGCGTTACTTCGTCCAGGAGATGGAAGATCCCGAACCCCGCGAAAAAGCCCAGGTTGGCCACGGGTTTCTTCAGCTCCGCCTCGAGGCGGCGGACGTCCAGCCCGCCGAAGAGTCCGCTCCCGCCGACGAAGATGAGCCGCTCTCCCGGCATGTTCCTGAGCCGGTCCCGTTTGTTGATGATGACGGCCAGGTTTTGGTCGTAGGGCAGCGGCAGCACGAAGGTGGCCAGGCAGGTGGCCGCCGCGAGCGCCGCCATCAACGCCAGCTTGGCCGCGAAGAGGAGAAGGGGGCGGCGGACGTCAGAACTGGAAGTAGATGAATTTTTCATCTTTGAAAAGTCCCCAGAGGAGAATGCTGATGACCAGGAGATAATAGACGGTCCAGCGGGCGAGGAACGGTTTTTGGGAAAGGAAGTGCCGGATGTTCTTGTGCCGCTGAATGAGGTGGACGATTTCCATGAACCCGATGGCCAGCAGGGCGCGCCGGAACTCGGGCATGGTCTGTCCCATGAGGAGCTGGTCGCGGACGGCGCTGTCCACCGTCAGGCCCAGTTTGAAGTTGACGTTCAGCAGATAGAGGGTGAAGTTCTTGACGAAGGGTCCGACGCCGGAGAAGATGTGTCCGACGATGTAGAAGGCCTCCCTCAGGTTTTCGGCGCGGAAGAAAATCCACGAAAAACAGATGAGGGAGAAGGTGATGGAGACCTGAACGATTTTGTGGAGACGGGGGAGCCTGTCCAGTCCGACGGCCTGCACGAAACGCCGGCGCGGCCCGGCGGTGACGATCTCGGAGACGAGGTAGGCCCCGTTGAGCGCGCCCCAGAAGACGTAGGTCCAGTTGGCGCCGTGCCAGAGCCCGCTGATGAGGAACGTGAGGAAGAGGTTCAGATACCAACGGGGAACGGAGACGCGGCTGCCGCCGAGCGGGATATAGAGATAATCGCGGAACCAGGAAGAGAGGGAGATGTGCCAGCGTTTCCAGAACTCGGCGACCGACTTGGAGAAATAAGGACGGTTGAAATTGTCCATGAGGCGGAACCCCATCACCTGCGCCGAGCCGATGGCGATGTCGGAGTATCCGGAAAAGTCGCAGTAGATCTGGAAGGCGAAGAAGACGGTCGCCAGGAGGAGGGAGATCCCCGGGAACGAGGCCGGGTCGGCATAGACGTGGTTCACGAACACGGCGAGGCGATCGGCGATGACGACCTTCTTGAACAGGCCCCAGGCCATCAGTTTGAGGCCGTCGGTGACGCGCCGGTAGTCGAAACGGTGCTCCTCGTAGAATTGGTGGAGCAGGTTCTGCGGCCGTTCGATGGGCCCGGCGACGAGTTGGGGATAGAACATCACGTAGAGCGCGAAGATGCCGAAGTTCTTCTCCGCCCGCTGGCGTCCGCGGTACACCTCGATGACGTAGCTCATGCTTTGAAAGGTGTGGAACGAAAGGCCGATGGGCAGGATGATGGAGAGCCCCTGGATGGGGTAGTTCCAGTGGAAGAATTCCGCGATGCGGGCGAAGTTGGAGTTGAAAAAATTGAAGTACTTGAAGACGAAAAGGATGGCGGCGGTGCACACGAGGCTGACGGCCAGGAACATTTTCCGCCGGTGCCCTTCGCTTTTCTCGATGTAGAGGCCCGCCGTGTAGTCGACGGCGATCGTCAGGAAAAGGATGAGGATGTACTGAGGGATGAAGGCCATGTAGAAGAGGCAGCTCGCCGCCAGGAGGAGCGCCCATCGGAACCGGTGCGGGAGCGCGAAATAGAGAAGGGTGACGGCGGGGAAAAATATCAGGAATTCGAAGGAGTTAAAGAGCATCGGGCCTCCTCGGAGAAGGCGGCGCGGCGTCTCGGCGGTCGAGCGGATTTCTCGAAAGGGGAGGCGGGAGGGTTTTTGAGGGGAAACGTGGCATAAGCGGCCGCTATTTTATCATTTCGACGGGAGAAGTCGAGTCGTGAAAAAACGGGGCATAAAAAAATCCGCCGGGCCCCCAAGGAGGGGAGGACCGACGGATTTTGTAGAACAGTAGAACAGATGAATGAAGACTTAGTTGCCTTGCGGAGCTTCCGCCGGCGCTTCGGGAGCGGCTTCGGGAGCCGCCGCTTCGGGAGCGGCCGCCTGCTCCTGCATCGGCTGTTCTTCCATGGGAGCTTCTTTTTTGCAACCAAAGCCCGCCACGAGAGAAAGGCTCGCCAGAGCAAGCAACGCGATCATTCTGATTTTCATGTGTGAATCACCTCTCTTTCTTGAAAAGATGATGTGATATTTTTCGGGTTTTGTCCAGAGACGGCAAAAGCTCAGATGCTGGTGGCGTCCGGCACGTCTTCGGCGGCGCGAGGGGACGGTTTCTGGAGGTTGAGGAGGAAATTCGCCGCCAGGGCCAGAAGGGTGCCGAAGGCGATGCCGGCCACGTTGACGCCGCCCACGGTGAGTCCGCGGACGCCCAATCCCGTGGCCACGATGAGGGAGGAACCCGCCACCACCAGGTTCCGATGGTCGCAGAAATCCACCTTGGCGTCGGTCCATATCTTCACGCCCATGAGGGCGATGAGGCCGTAGAGGATGAGGGTGACGCCGCCCAGGACGGGGGCCGGGATGGACTGGATGACGGCCCCGAATTTCGGACAGAGGCCGAGGAGGACGGCGATCCCCGCCGCCATCAGGAAGTTGTAGGTGCTGAAAACGCGCGTGATGGCCATCACGCCCATGTTCTCCGCGTAGGTGGTCTGCGGCGTCCCGCCGCCCAGGGCGGAGACGAAACTGGCCACGGCATCGCCCAGATAGGCCCGTCCCAGATGGGGGTTGAGGTCCCGGCCCATGTACCCGGAGATGGCCGCGATGTGCCCCTTGTTCTCGGCCACGAGCACCACGAAGACGGGCGCGATCACCAGCAGGGCCTGCACGCTGAAGCGGGGTGTTTGAAACGGCGGCAGGCCGATCCACGCCGCCTCGCGGACGTTTTGCAGCGCCGCGGGGTCGAGTATCCCCGCGACGGCCGCGACGATGTAGCCGACGACCACGCCGGTGAGGATGGGAAGGAGCCGCAGGAACCCCTTCATGTAGATGGAGACGAAGGCCGCGGTGAGGAACGTGGCGGCGGCCACCGTCAGCCGTATCGCATCGGCGCCGGTGCGGATGGCAAAATCGGCGTTGAGGGCGTTCGCCACCGAGGAGGAGGCGAGGTTCAACCCGATGATGGAGACCACCGTGCCGGTGACGATCGGCGGCATGAGGCGGTCGATCCAGCTGGACCCCCACCGGAGGGTGATCCCCGCGGCGGCGGCGTAGAGGACCGCGGCTCCCGCAATGCCGAAGAGGGCGAACGGGATGTTCTCCGGCCGGCCCGAGGTCACGGCCAGCACCGGACCGATGAAGGCGAAACTGGAGCCAAGGTAGCTCGGGACCTTGAAACGGGTGATGAGGAGGAAGAGGAGGGTTCCCACGCCGGAAAAGAAGAGCGCGACCTGCGGATCGAATCCCATCAGGATGGGCGCGAGCACCGTGGCGCCGAACATGGCTACCACGTGCTGCATCCCCATGGGGAGGAGTTTGACGAGCGGGATTCTTTCTTCGGGGAAATAGATCCTGTTCAAGATGCGCGTATTATACGAATTTTTTGCGGTCCGGCGGCGTGACGCCGGAAGGCGGAAGGTCAGGCCTGGATCTGGATGTAGCGGATGGTGGCGATGGATTTCTCCAGGGACTCGGCGGCGTTGAAGAGGATGTCGCCGGAAAAAAGGACGAGCAGCCGGACGGCTTCTTTGCGCAGGCCGGAGAGGTCCCACTGATCCTCCCACAGCGTGTAGATGTCCATGGCCGCCCCGGCCGGGACGCCTTTCAGGTATTTGGAAAGGGACCGGGCCTGGATGATGCCTGGGCGGGTTTCGTCACCGACGTCTTCCCGGAAGAGGATCGGTCGGTCCGTGGCCAGAGAAGCTTTCAACCGGGCGGCGATCTGCGCCGCCTCCGCGGCGGAGGCCGTTCGCCGGGCGAGCGCCGCGACGACCAGGTCCCAAAGTTCGCCTTTTTCATTTGACGAAAGTGATTCGTTCGTCACCAGGACGGTCCTGACTTTTTGTCCTTCCGTCGATAGGGTGCGGGAGAGGCGGTCCAGCCAGAGTCCGGTGCGCGCGTCGTCCAGCAGGAGGAGTTTTCCGGCCGCATCGCGCGACACGGGAATGTGGAACACCCGCAGGGAGGCGTCTCCCAGGACGAGTTCGCGGAGTTTCCGGAGGAGAGAGGAGGCCGATTCCCTCAGCCGGTCGACGGCGGACCGGTTTGTCCGCATTTCGGCGGTATGCCGGGCGCGGTTATAGACGTCCATGTATCCCTGAAGTTTTTGGGCCGCGACGCCGTCCACGGCGCCGGCGGGAATCAGTCCGGACTCATAAGCGAGACGGACGAGATGGCCCATTTCGCGGCGTTTTTGTCGGGGGATGTCCGCGGCGTTGGCCGGCATGAACAGGACGCCGCCCTGTCCGTGGACTCGTCCGACGTTCCGCAGGAGTTCCCGGAACGCGCCTTCGTCGGCGCGGCCGGCCGACAGGGAATCCCGGATGTTTTTCGCCTCTCGCCGGAGGGTCGCGCCGTAGGCGCGTCGTTCCGCATCCGTCATATAAGGAAGGAGCCGTCGGGCCGCCTCGGGAGACAGTCGTTCCAGCGGCAGCCGGTTCCCGGTTCCGGCCGCCGTTTTTTCGGAGGAAAGAGTCAGCGCCTCCAGGAGGGAGGGGGAAGAACTGGAGGCGCTGGAATCGCCCGCCAAAGGTAGGAGGCGGGCGACCAAAACATCGGAATCTTTAATTTCGGAAAGCGGCCGTTGAACGGGCGGCACGGCGAGTTGAATGTCGACGCCGATGTCGATCGGCGTGTTCGCGGGTTCCGGAAGGCCGTTGGAGAGAGAGGCCGCTTCCGCGGCGCGCTTGCCGTGGATCCCGCCGCGGGTCAGAATGTAACCGGAAGATCCCTGCCCGGCGCGGTCGAAATCGGCCGGAGTGAGCGGGAAGTAGGAGGCGCCGTCGTATCGGAGGGGTGCTCCCCCGGCCCATTCCAGGAGAGCGGAGATGGCCACCGGGTCCCAGGGTTCCGCCACCACGTTGGAGAACACGGCGTCGTTCTGTTCGGTCAGGATTTGCAGGCCGGCCAGTGCTCCGTTGCTGACTTGCCGGACGTGGGATTCCCCATAGAGGTCCCGCCAGGTCCGCAGATACGCATCGTCTTTTTTTCGGGAGACGCTCGAGCGGGAGATCACGTCCCAGTCCCGTTTTCCATCTTGGGAGCGATCAAAACGGACCGGTTTTCCGTTCAATAGAGTGCCGGTCCATCGGCTGCCGATGGCGCGCACTCCCGGTTGGCCCGCCGCCGTCATTTCCGGCGCGAAACTGACCGCCAAGACCGGCCGGCCGTTGTGCAACAACGACATGTCGAAAGTATATTCCGTGCCGCCTTCGGCGTAGGCTTTGGTGCCGTTGATGGGATCAATCGTCCACATCCATTCGCTCACGGTCCGCTGGGCCGCCCCTTCTTCGGCGAAGATCGTGTGTCGGGGGAAGCGGCGACGGATCTCGGCCGCGGCCAGGTCCTGGATGCGTTTATCCATTTCGGTGACCAGAGTGCCGTCCGCTTTTTGTTCTGTCTTGATGCCGGTTTTCGCGGTCAACATGGCTTTTGCGGCGGTTTCCGCCAGGGCATAGGCCATGGATTCGGCGCGGGCCAGTTGGACGGGGGAAACGCCGAGCGTCAGGCCCGCATAGACGAGCCGGGTCGCGCGGGCCAGCCGCGTCCACACGCCGAGTCCGTGGAGAAGGGCGGGGAACCCGCCGGAGCGGAGATCGAAAGAAGGCGTTTCGACCGTCCGTTCAGAGGGGGCGGCCGGTTTTTCCGGTGTCGTGGGCAAAACGGGTTTTGCCGCCGTCGTCGCGGCTTTTTTCTCGTCTTTGGCGGTCAACCGCATCATCGCGGTATCGAGCGCAGCGGTCAATTCGTCCGAGGAGAGAGAGACTCCCGGGGCGCGGTCCCGAACCGCTCCGTAGAGTCTCTGCCAGAGCGCGCCTTCGATGAAGACGGCGTGTTTGACCGGATCCAGGTTGTCGGCCGCCAGGCTCCGCCGCCAGCTCTCGGACTTTTCCGCGGTGACGAAATCCCGGCTGTCCGCGGCGGACATATATCCGGATTCAACCAGGTTTCGCAGAAGTCGCGAAACGAGGGCGCCCAGCCGGGCGGCCCGGTCGGCGTCGGTGATTTGGCTTTCCCGTCGATGGGCGTCCAGCCGGCCCGCCACCGCGGCCGTCAGAAGGGTCTCCGGTTGTTCGCCGCCTCTCACGACCGTTGTTACGGGAATTCGGTAAGGTTCCAGACCGAGCCGGCGCGCCAGCAGAAGACGCGTGTTGCCGCCGTAAAGGCCGCCGGTGATTCCCAATTGGAGGGGATCCGATTGCCGGTTCGATAAATATCGTTCGTATGTCCGCCGGGACTCGGCCGTGGTTTCCGACGTGATGCCCGCGTCGTTTTTGAGCCACTCGAGTTTTTGTTGCAGTTCCGACTCCGGCCGTCCGCTGCGGGGAAACATCGAGGCTCCGACGCGCCTCTCAATGTCGTTCAGTGTCCGCGCCAGGCGGTCACGCAGGTCCTCCCATTCTTCCACCGGCCGGGTTACGGGTTCCCCGTCCAGCGATGACAGGAGGGCCAGGCCGTTCGCGACGTGCCCGTGGATATGAAGAGGATCCCCTTGCGTATCGGCGGCAAGGAGGGATTCAAGGCGCGTAAAATTTTTCCGGAACAACCGGATGTCTTGAAGGACCCGTTCGAGACGTGTCGGTTCTTTTTTCGCCGACGCCGCCGCAACGTCAATGGGTTCGGGCGCGGGTTTGGTGAGATAGATCCAGAGGGTTTGCAGAAGTGGGATTTGAAGGAGGGGATGCTGCGTGTAGCGGACGCGCAGTCCTTCGTGTTGAACGATGAGGGGCAGCAGTTCCTTTTGGAGCAAGAGGAGGCGCACGTCCGACTGTTCCAGAGCCGTCCGGTTTTGGGCCGTGACCCATTGGCGCACGTCCGTCACCAGCCACGGGTCCAGCCAGACATTCCCATCCTCGTCGGTGGAGGCCAGACGGGAGCCGCGGGTTTTTTGGCCGTCCCAGTCCACCCGGAGATCTTCGGCGCGGAAGTCCGGATTCATCTTCTTTAGTCCCGCCACGTAGGACTGCCAGAGCTCTTCGTCGATGGGGGTGGTTTCTTCCGAGGGGGCCGGCCGTGTTGTGGTGCCGGCCCGGAACGAGTTGGCTTTTTTCCAGTCCGCATAATAGCGTCGCAGATAGGCCTGGCCGTTCCAGGTGAAAAGCTGGCCCCAGCCGAGGACGAGGAGACTGACCCAAAAGGCGGCGGGGTCGGCGGTGTGGGCCACGAACGCGGCGCCGAAAACGGTGAGGAGGAGTCCCAGGGAGAGGGCCACCGCGCCCGCCAGCCACGCCGTTGCGTTGTGCGAGACGTCGAACGGCCGGGCCGCTTTTTGAGGAGAGCTCGGCGTCGGCGGCGCCAGCGGTTTGGCCAATCCTCCCAGTTCGCCCAGTAGATGGTTCAGTGTCAGAAAATATTTTTCCGCGTCAAGGCACGCGATGAGTTTTTCCGCATAGCGGAATTTTCCGTAGGGGGTGTGCCAGCCCTTCAGGTTATCTTTGAGGGAATCGACGTAGGCGGGGTAGAAATAGATGAGGTCCGGGTCTTTGTCCAGGAGTCCCTGGCCGGGCGTGAGCGCTCCGAAATCGATGACCACGACAGACAGCCGGCCGTCCTTGCCGCGCCACACGCCGAAATTCTTAAGGACGAACTCGTCGTTATAAATGAGGCCGCGTCGGGCCAGGTCGGTCAGGAGTCCGATCAGCTGGTTCAAAAGGGCGGTCGTGCCGGCCAGGTCGCCGGTCTTGTCCAGTTCGTGCATGACCTCGCCCAGCAACGGAACGCGCGCCTGTGCGATGCCTTCGTCAAAGCGGAGGGTTTGCCCGTCCACAGTCAATTGGATGTTTTTCAGAAGAACGGTCGGGGGGGCGAGAGGCGCGGCGTTCGCCGCCTCGGGGCCCAGCCTCTCAATGGCGGTTTGAGCGTGTGGTTTGACCACGGTGTTCCATTTCTTTTTGTTTTTTGGACGAGGGACTTTGACCACGAGACCCAGTTCATCCGATACGAAAACCTCCACCTCGTGGCCGACCAGGGAGGGTTCCGAGACCCTTCGCCAGGACGCCCGAGAGATTCGATCGGCCAGCGACCCGCCGTCTTTGCGGGCGGGCGTTTTTTCGGGAGGGGTCGCCGGCGGGGTAAGAAAGGTATCGAGGATATAACGTCCCCAGTAGGTCATGTCACGAGGGATGTAGACGGTGGATCCCCGACCGGGCGCGTCCCATCGTGTCCCGTCGAAGAGGGGGGCCTCGGCGGATTCGGCGTTTTCGAGCCGCACGCCTTTCGCATGGATGCCGGCGGAACGAAGTCGTTCAACGACGCCCGTGGCGCCGCCTCGGACGCGTTTGGACGTAAGGTGAGTTTCACCCATGATTCCGGCGATTTTGGCGTTCGGGTTGTTCCGCAGGATCGTTTTGATGAAGTTCGAGAAATAAATGTTTCGCCGTCTCATGACCAATTCGTCGTAGACGGTGTCTGTTGTAAGATACTGTTTCAGAGTTTCAAAGTCGTAAGACCTGCCCAAACGCGCACTTGCAAAGGAACTCAACTTCCGCAGTATGGAATCCATCAGTTGGGCCGACATGTCGATGGGAACGAACTGTATTCCGGCTTCTTCCGCAGCCCGGCGCAGCATTTGTGTGGCGATGTTGTCGCCTTTTATCAGCGTGACCCGTCTGTCTTCCCTCACCCGGTTGTTGACCTGCCTCCCCACGCCTTCGTAAACGAAATGCGTGACACCGGCTTCTTTCAGCTCCCGCATGCGCTGCGCCAGGAACGCCCGTTGGGAGATCATTGTGTGCGTGTCGCCGAACAGAAGCACGTCCGTGTCGTCGAACAATGCGTTGAAGTCCAGAGGTTGGGCCCAGAGGGGCCGGGGTTGATCTTTCGGGGACCGGAGGTTGAGGAACGACTGCCGCCAATCCTCAGATTGATCGTCCAACATTGTTTCAAAAAGCGGATGAAGCCGGTCGAGAATTTCTTCACGCTGAACGTCCGGCAATTTCTTGAGACGTTCCAGGAGCCGGATGAAAAAGTCGACACTCTCTTTTTCCAGGGTCTTGTATTTGTAGACCCGCAGTCCTTCCCAAGCCTGGAGGATGTCGTCGATGTCGTCAGAGGGGAGGTCCCCGTTGCCCGCGCGGGTCAATATTTTTTCCAGTCGTTCGCGGGGAGGTGTGACGGGGCGGAGGGGGCCGCCGGCGACGACGGCTTTCGCGAGGCGGGCGGTTTCGGCCGGAGAGGTCTCGGAGGCCGGCCGGATGTCCCGCAGGACAAGCTGGGGGTGCACGCCGCCGAAGTCGCTCGTCTCCAGGGTAAAAATAAGATCGAGTTTTTTTCCGGTGCGGACCGAGTCGTTGAGCAGTTGGAGGATTTCCGGCGTGGCCATCCGCCAGGCCACGGCTTCAAGCGAACGGTTGGGGGAATCCAGGCGGATTCCGCGAACGTGTTTCCCGTCCTTGCTGATTTTGTAGGAAGTTACCCGCAGTCCGCGGCCGGCAAAGACGGGCCGGGCGTTGCCGACCCCGAACGGCGCCAGTTTTTCCAGCAATTGGATGAGCGGGATTCCCATATCTTCGGTGGCCAGGAGCGCGTCCAGTTCGATGAACGGTTCGATGTTCTTCGTCTCCATCTGGCGCCGGACGGCGTCGCTGTAGGCGCGTTTGAATTCCTCGAACTTGTCGAGCGCGACCGAACACCCGCCGGCGGCCTCGTGCCCGCCGCCCTTGAGCACGAGCCCCTGCTTCTGGCATTCCGTCAGCGCGTCGATGACGCTGACGCCGGGGATGGTGCGCATGGAGCCCTTGGCGATGCCCTTTTCCCTGTCGATGGAAAACACCGCCGCCGGCAATCCCCACGTTTCGACGATTCGGGAGGCCAGGATGCCGATGACGCCTTCGTTCCATCCTTCCTCGCCGACCACGATGGCCCCCTTGGTTTGCGAGTCAAATTCCTTTTTCAGCCGCGTTTCGACAAGTTCCACCATCTGAGCCTCGATCTCGCGCCGTTCCATGTTCAGTTCATACAGTCGGCCGGCATATTCGTCGGCCATCGCCGCGTCCTCGGTCATCAGAAGGTCGAGGGCTTCCGTGGCGGAGGCGATTCGACCGGAGGCGTTGATCATGGGGGCCAGGTAGTAGCCGATGGTGCCTGTTTCCACGAGTTGGTCTTCCTTGATTTTCCCGTTCTTCCGAGCGACTTCCAGAAGCTTTCGGATCCCGAGACTCACGCGCGGGCTGTTGATGAGTTCAAGCCCCCGTGTCACCAGGAGCCGGTTGTCTCCGCGCAGGGGAACCAGGTCCGCCACCGCGCCGAAGGCGAACAGGTCGAGGAGGTCGTCGGCCGGTCGTTGGATGCCGTAATCGTCCATGAGCGCCTGGGCCAGTTTGTAGGCGACGCCGGCGCCGGAGATGTGTTTGGCCGGATGATCCCGTTCTTCGATGTACATGGCGTGGATGAGAGGGACGTTGACGGGGGTGTCCGCGTTTTCTTTGTCGGGCTGGTGGTGGTCGGTCACGATGACGCGAATCCCCAGTTCGAGGGCGCGTTCCACGGGTTTGCGGCAGCGGATGCCGTTGTCCACGGTGATGAGGAGCTTCGCCCCTTCGGCAATGACCTCGTCGACCCCCGCGACGGACATGCCGTAGCCCTCGGTGAAGCGGTTGGGGATGTGATAGCCGAGATATTTTCCGTAGTCTTCCGGCGGGATCCCCTCGGCTTTCAGAATCCGGTGGAGGGTCTTGAGCATGATGGCGGTGGCGGTGACGCCGTCCACGTCGTAGTCGCCGAAGATGACGATCTTCTCCTGTTTCTTGACGGCGTCCTTGATGAGTTTGACGGCTTCCCGCATGTGCGGCAGGTCGTTGTAATCCGACTCCTTCTGCCGGCCGTCGGCGTTCAGGAACCGGGCGACCTTTTCAACGGTGTCGTTTTTGCGCCGCGCCAATATTTTGGCCAGGACTTCGAAAATGGATCGCGACAGGTCCGGCTTCGGCGGGTGGTCCTTTTGGAAATAGCGTTTGAGCACCGGGATATCGGCTTTTTTGAGCGCCGTGAAAATGACCGCTTTGTCCGCCTTTTCGAACCTTCCGAAGAAATTCATGGCGGCGTCTCCCGTCCACAGGCCGTACTCCATGAGCAGGCGCCCGACCTCCGGCGAAAGCAGGGCGACTTTCTTCCCTTCGGCGAGCCGCCGGTTCATGGCTTCCGTGAGTTCCCTGGCGATGAGCTGGGGATATCCGGTCACGGACAGAAACCCGGCGATCTCCGCGATGGGGGCAGCCCCGGTGTCGTGGATCAGCCATTTCTTCTTCGGCTTCTGCGGGACGGCGCTGCCCGGTTGCAATGTCAATTCGGCCAGGGGGTCGTCCCAGTCCAACATGGTGTTGAATTTCCTGAACTCGACCCGGTCGAAAAGGAAGTTGCCGGCGGACTGGAACACGTAGCGGCGGAGGATGTCCTGCACTTTTCGATAATCGGCGGGAGGGATGTCCTTGACGATGTAGGCCAGTGTCGTGTGGCCGATGAACGGGACGTCCGTTCCGACGCCTCTGTCCGGGGATCGGAGGGCGGCGTGCAGGCGGTCCCGGACTCGGAGGGCGGTGTCCAGGTCCTGTTTTTGTTTCGGGTGGGTCCGCAGGACGATGGAGGCCCCGCCTTCTCCGGCGGAGATGGCGCAGCCGGCGGCCGACCATTCCGCGGGGACGAGGTTTTCCTGCGCCAGTCCCGTGAAGGCGTCCTTGACCTTGCGGGTCAATTCGTCCGTCAGCGGGCGGTCCGGCCGGAGGGCGGTGTCGTAGAGCGTCATGTGGGGCTCGTAGTCCGCGGCATCCAGGAACGCAAAGTAATGGGAGACGCCGGCCCGCTCCAAATCCCCTTTCAATTGGCCCATCAACGTCCTTACGCGATCGTGCGTCGGCGAGCCCTTCTTGAACGTCAGGACGGCGGAGAGTCCCGGGAAATCTTTCGCTTTGCCGGTCTCGTGGAATTTTTCCCGCGTCTTGGCCGGCAGGACGAGTTCCTTCGCCTGGTTGATGAACCATTCAAAGCTCCGGCTCAGGGGGGCTTCGTAGTCGTCACGCCAGCTTTCACCGCCGATCGTCCCGAGGGGAAGTCCCGCGCGGGGGGCGAGCCACTGGTTGTAGCCGATGTGGAGAAGGATCGCCGCGGCCAAGCCGAGGAGGGGGCCCACCACGGGACCCATCAGGAGGCCCGCCGCCATCGCGGCGTTCATGGCCAATCCCAGGCCGAACAGCGTCCCTCGCGCGCGCCACCGCTCGCTGGGCGTCATGTCGGCCAGCGAGCGGGGAGGCGCGTGGATGTCGTAGTAAACCGCTCCGTGCAGAAGGGCGAAGAAAAGGGCGGTTGCGGCGCCCACGCCCGAGAGAACCCATTTCAGATCCCAACCGGTGTAATGGGTGAGGAGGGCCGACAGGCCTCCCACCAGTCCGCCCAAGATCACGGTCTCGACGGTGGCGAGCGTTTTGGGATATTTCCGCACCCACGTCCGCGGCCAGAAGGGGAACAGGCCGTGGGGCGTCGCGTCAATGATCGATTTGCCGGAGGATTCGGATCGGCTGCTCGTTTCTTGTGAGCGACGAGCCTGCCAGCGGGCCAGGACAGGATCCTCGACGGGGCCGGAGAGTTGAGTCAGCGGAATCGTGGCCACAACAGAATTGCCGATTTGTCGGCCTTCCGCGTTTTCAAACGGCATTGCGCGGAGGTCATACCCATTTTTTCGCATCAGTTTGGCGCCCAGGTGGTTGCTGGTGATTTCGCCGGTCCCGGCAACGGAGGCGATTTTGAGACGGGCTTCGAATTCCGCATCAAGTGCGCGGGGCGGGGTCGTGAACTCGACAGGGGCCGTGCCGTGGTCTGTGACCGTCACGGACAGTTGGCCGTTTTCTACGGCCCAGTTGATCCGCACGGAGCGGGAGAGATCCAGCCGGTTGCCATGAACAAAAGCGTTCTTGATCAATTCCTGGATGACGGAGGCCAGCGTGAAATGGGTCGGCGCAAGGTCCACGTTGATGCTGTGCTCGGCTCGAAGACGTTCCGCGATGGCTTGCGCCCATCGGAATGAGAAACCGTTCACCTTGGAGAGGTTCTTTTCCAGCCGCGCTAACTGTTCGGCCAGGAGTTTTTCCGAAAAAGCCTCGGCGGAGTTCCGGCGGGCGGATTCCAAGCGCGTCAGGGCTTCCGCGTCGAAATCGCGGGAGTTGTCGGCCCCGACCAGGACGACAGACGGTTCGTTCGGCACGGGGGTTGTTTTGGATGAAATGTCGTGCGCGACCGCGCCTCGTCGGAAAATCTCTTCTTCTCCCTCCAGGATGGTGTGACCTTCGATGACGTCGTTGAGGAAGGCCAGCAGTTTCTTTTGGGGGTCGCACGTTTTCCAGCCGTCGAAACCGTAAAGCGCTTGCCGGTAACGGAGAGCCAATTCCCGGATGGGAAGTTGCGGGGTTTTTTCCAAATAACGGGCGTCCACCACCAGGGCCCGGGAGGGTTCGCCGGGCCGATGGCCGAACATGACGTTTTCCGGTTTCCAGTCCTGCAGGAAGAGTCTCGCCCGGAGGAGTTCGGTCAGAAGTTGCCGCGTTGCCGAGAGCCCCGGCTCCAGGGCCGAGGGGGACGTCCGACGGATTCGATCGAGGGAGAGCCCTTCGATTTTTTCGACCACCAGGTAGCCGTGGCCGTTGGTGACGCCCCTGGCGATGGGAGCGGGGGCCAGACCCTTTTTGGCGAGCAGGGCGAAATTGGCCGCCTCCAGTTTCACGTCGTCGGCCCCGCTGAGGCGTCGGACCCGCACCACCCAGGGCTGCGTGGGATGCTGGAAGATGTTGTTTTCCATGCCGGAGGCCAGCCAGCGGGCTTTTTCTCCGTCGATCAGGAGGCGGCCGGGATCGGTGAGGAAGGTCGGCGGCTCGTACACGACCTCTGGATCGAGGGGCGACCGTTGGGAACCGAGGAATTGGGCGAGGAGGCGGTTTCCCAGGTTCCTTAGAACGGGCAGAGGCATTTCCGACAGGACGGGGCGGTCCTTCGCAATCTTTTCCGGGGAGTTGTGCGTGTGGGCCAGCGCCATGTCGAGGAACCAGACAAAATTTTCAAGTTCGGTCCGGCGGGGGAATTTCCGGGAGCGGGTGTTGTATCCCTGGATGTCGAAGCCCGCTCTTTGGTCCTGGGCGAGGTGCCGGTTGTCCTCCTCGTCGGTGTTGTAGCAGAGCATCCGTCCTTTGATCTCGGGAGGGGCGCGGAGACCGTTTTCACGCACCAAGCGGTGCACGTAGCGCGGGATACTGCCGAGGAACCCGGTGTCCGCCAGAATGAGCGTGCGGCAATCGAACAGTCCCTGTGCCTGCAGGTAGCGGAAGACCTCCGGCTTCTCGTGGCCGTTGATGATCTTTTTGGTGAGATACAGCGGCTTCAGGGAGAGCGAGACGTATTTCGGATCGGACGATTTTATCGCCTGGGCGACCCGATAGAGCGGTTCGGCGCCGGTGAAAAGGAACGCCACCACCGCCGGTTCCCCGGTTTGGCGTTGCGCGGCGAGGGCTTCGTCCAGGGTTTGCCGGACGAAATCCAACAGCATGTCGCCCGATTTTTTCAGTTGGGCCGAGATGAATTCCTCCATCAATTTTTCCAGGGCCGGACGGTCCTGCGGCGGCAAAACCTCGGCGGTTTTACCGAGGAATCGAAGGAAATGGGCGGATTCTTCCGGTTTTTTATCCGTCAAGAGGGCGAAGAAAAGGCCGGCGTCTTTCTCGTTTCCGTCCAACGCCGCCGCGACGTGGCCGATGGGGCGACCCTCCCGCGCGTGGAGGACGGCCAGGGCGGCGAGGACTTGTCCGAGAGAGACCCCGCGCGGGCCTTTTTCGAACACGCGGACGGCGATGTCTTTTGCGAGACGATCGAAATCTCGGCCGGTTCGGGCGTCGGCCGCGGCCCACTCGATCAGCTGGTCGGGCTCGATGCCGTTGAGGAGTTCGGCCAGGAGCCGGGCGGTCTCGACGGTCGATATCGTTGCGGGCGGCGTTGCCTCTTTTGGTCGGTCTGGGGAGACCGTTTTTCGTCCGAAGATGGCCAGGGGGAGAGACCACCGCGGCGCGAAGCGGAGGTTGTATCCGAGATGCAGGAGGCCGGCGGCGGCCAAGCCGAGGAGACCGCCCAGGACGGGTCCCAGCAGGACGCCCGCCGCCACCGCCGCGTTCATGGTCAAGCCCAGGGCGAACAGCGCTCCTCGCGCGCGCCACCGTTCTCCGGGCGTCATGTCGGCCAGCGATCGGGGCGGCGCGAGGATGTCGTAATAAACCGCAGGGTGCATCAGCGAGAAGACCAGGGCGAAAAGGAGCCCGATGCCGCTCAGCACCCATTTCAGGTCCCAGCCGAGGAAGTGGTTGAGGAGGAGAGAGACGCCGCCGACGAGGCCGCCCAAGATCACGGTTTCGACGGTGGCGAGCGTTTTGGGATATTTTTGCACCCACGCCCGCGGCCAGAAGGGGAACAGGCCGAGCGGCCGTTTCACCACGTGGACCTTGATGGCGTCCTTTTTGGCGTACCAGCGCAGAGTCTCCCCTTGGTGGTAGCCGATGGTGATGAAGGAAAAAGCCCCGAAGGGGAGGAAGATTTGCAGGCCGTCCACCGGCAGTACCAGGTCGTTTGCGGCCAGTTGGGGCGTTTCTCGCACCACATCCGCGATGTCTGGCCGATTCCAGGTCCCGGATTTGGGGTTGGTGTCTTTTCGGGCGCGCACGTAGCCCACGTCGATGTCCAGCCGGCCGCTCAGGAAATGACCGCCCGTGTCGTAGGCCTTGGCCGGGATGACGATGGTCTTCCCGTCCGGCGTGTATTTACCGTCGATCTCAATCAGGATGAGGGAACCGATGGGGATTTTCCGCGGGTTGACGGCCACGTGGCCGAAGCGGTTGATGTCCCACCCCACGACTTTCCCGTTCTCTTCGCGCACGATGAGGAGCGGTTCCCAGACGTCCCCCCGGTGGGCGGAGACGGGCATCTGGGGCTTGTCGAGGTCCCGGGTCATTTTTTGGATGCTCACCTCGGAAGCGTTCGTTTTGACCTGCTCGTAGAATTTTTTGAGGCGCGCCAGTTTTTCCGGGCTCAGGCCGGTCTCGACGGCGTGGTCGATCTGCCACTTCACCTCGTAGATGATCCAGGGATTGTAGGCCGAACTTTTGCAGGCCACGGTCGTCCAACCCATGGCCCGGGCCACGGCCGAGGTCTTGGAGGGGATGTCCGCCGCGGCGTTCCACAGCCGGATGGCCTGCTGCGTCGGAACGACGTTGAATCCTTCCAGGAGGGCCCGCATGTCGTCCGGCGCCGGCAGTTCCGACACGCCGGGGATTTTAAGGAACGTTCCGGGTTTCAGGGCGGCTTTGCCGGGGAGCCGGTTGGCCTGCCGGACGGTTTCTTCGTCAACGCCGTACAGTTCGGCGATGGAGGAGAGTTTTTCGCCGGGCAGGATCCGATGTTTCGCCGTCATCCCGGCCGGCTGCGCCACTTTCCCAAACAATTGTTGCGGGTTGAGCAATTCCACGGCCCCGGCCATTCCCAGCCCGACGAAGTATCGGAGCACGTCGCGCCGTTTGGCGCTGCGGAGGTCCGGTTTCCGAGCGCCGGCGGGAGAAACGCGCGGCGTTTGACGGGCCCTCCAGCGGTTCAGGAGGCCTTTGTCCGGGTCGTCGCCGATGGCGGCCAGGATCGGTAGGCCCAGCCGCGGGGACAAGATCAGGTCCCAGAACAACAGGAACGCGCCGCTGATCAGCCCGCCGGTCAACAGGGACCATGGGGTGAAATAAGGCGCGATCCAGACGAAAATTCCGATCAACTGGATTCCCCTGTAAAGAAGTTCCCGTGGTCCGATGCGGCGTTTGCTGAGGGCATAGAGCGTTTTGAGCGTTTGGGGGTAGGACAGCCAGTAAAGCACGGCCACCACGGTGATCCAATGGGACGTGAACCGGAAGAACGTCGCCGCCCAAAGGGCCTCCGCGAACGCCTCCGCCGCCACGGTGAGGGCGTCTTCCTTGTCGAGTTTCCGTTTTTTCCAGGAGTCGATGAAGATACGCATGTTCCGGGGGTGGGCGAAGAAAAAGCCGACGTACACGAACATCCAGGAGAGAGGGGTCACGGGGTTCAGCACGGCCACGACGCCAACGAGCCCGACGGCCTCGAAGAGGCCGGCGGAGGCGGGATGCGAGATATAAGAAAGCGTCCGCGCCCACCCTGTTTTTTGAGGGGACAGGATATCGTGCAGGGGTTCCGCCGACAGTCGACGGAGGAAAGAAACGATGCCGGGGAGTTTCAAATAGGAGAGATGGATCAGGACGGCTGTCCCGAGTCCCAGCAGGCCGCCCCAGACGGGCGAAACGAGGATCCCGATCCCGACGGCGGATCCCAGGACCAGCGCCAGCGCCAGGAGTTTCACGCGGACGCCGAAATGACGGAACGGGTTCCATCCGAGTCGGACCGGCGGCGCCTGGGCGTCGAAATAAACCGCGTAATGCAGAACGGTAAAAAGCAGCGAGCTGAACAGCCCCGTGGCGGCCAGGAGGGGCTTCAGGTCCCACCCCAGCCACGCATGCAGGACAAGGGAAACTCCACCCACCAGGAGCCCCTGGAAGAGGAACGTCTCTATGGTCGCCAGGCGGTTGGGATGGCGCTGGACCCATCGTTGGGGCCAGAACGGCAGGAGCGCTTTGGGAAGCGAGAGGAGGCCCGGTTCTTCGGCCGGGATATCCGCGCGCCGCGTCGCGTCGAGGCCGCGCCTCCAATGGGGTTCCACTTCGTCAAATTGGAAAGCCCGATAAAACGGCGGCGCCAGCGATTTCCAGTTTTCGATATACACCGGGAGCGCGTCCGGCGCGTCGGTGAGGTGGCTGAGATCGAACAGGACCAGGTTCCCGGCGTCGTCGTAGCCGTAGTTCTCCATGACGTTGCCCATGTCCTTGTCGAACACGCCGCGTTCCCAGAGACGATGGGTCAGCGAGACGAACTCTCGGACGGTCCTCCGGTGTTGATCGGGCTCGAACACGACGGTCTGCAGTGGCCGGATCTTCTTTTGCACGATGACGTAGGGGTAGGTCTCTGCCGGTTTGCCTTCCGTGCGGAGCGTCACGTTGCGCAGGATCGCGGTGAACGGGATCAGTCCGCCCAGGCGCTCCACGCCCAGTTCATAATTTTCGAGGATGCGGTCCGCCTGGACCTCGTTCTGCAAGGTCGCGGCGTTGGGGACTTTGAGGATGAAGTCAACGTCGGGGTGTTCCAGAACCGTCATAAATTCCCCGGTTTCGCCGAGGACATTCCATTCGGACACGGACCGGATCCGGGCCAGAAGGCCGTCGTGCCTCGGGGCGCCATGCCGCTGCGCCAGGAATTCTTCGGCGGTCTGGGGGGTTTTCGGTTCGGCCGAGAGAGGCACCGGGAGAAGAGGGAGGACCCGCTCCGATTCTTTCGATGCCTGGAGGGTTCGGAGTTGCCGGAGGATGGTTTCTTCCATGGCGAAAAAGGCGGCGTCCTTTTCCACCGCGTCGTCGGGCAGGGAGAAATCCTTGACCCCCGCCGCGTTGGTGAACCCAATCTTTTTGCTGTGCACGGACACGTTGGGGGGGATGATCCCCGTGAATTTCCGGAGGTGGGCCAGCGTTTTTTGCATCACGGCAGAGCCCTTCATTTGAGTTAAGAAATCCGCCACCCGGTCGGCGTGTTTTGGGATGTGGGGCTGCATGTGGACGGTGGAATGGTCTTTTTCGAGGTCGTCGCCGATGGTCACGAGGTCGGCGCCGTCGAAATTGTCGCGGCCCAGCCGGTCCGCCAGAAGATCGTCCGCGTGCGACAGGGCGAAGAGCTTGCTGGTTTTCCAGGGGGCGTCGACGGGGTAAATCCTTTGGGCGGGCCCCGGCCGGTTTTTATCGAACCGGTTTTGCGTCCGTACGTAACCGATGTAGCGATTTTCATCGAGAACGACGCCGCCCATGGCGAGATAATCGAGGTCGTCTATCCGGACGCCCAGTCCGGCCAGCTGTTGCTCGAGTTCCGCGTATTCGGCGCTTTGTGTGATGTCCCGGGCGGCGTCTCCGTCAGTGTCGCCGGACAATTTTTCAATGACGGCGGCGCGATGGGTGACGACGCCGACGAGGTGGTTCCGGCGGCGTAAGACCCGGAGCAATTCCTTGAAATTCCGAACCAGCGGCCGGCCGTTTTTTTCCATCAGCGTTTGGTCGATGTCGAACATGAACACAATGGGTCGGTCGATTTCCTCCAGAAGTTCGGAAATGGCGTTCAGGGTTCTTTGGCGGTCTTCTTGAGAAGAGATGGTGACCGGGTAAACCGAAAGTTTGTTGATCTCGTCCGCGAACGAGGCGGCTGTTTTCGCGGGTTCGGCTTTCGGCGCGGGGAGGGAGACGGAATACACGTAGCGTTTCTTGTGCGTTCCCGCGTCGAGGACCCGGGCCTCTCCCCGCCGGACCAATTTTTCCCAGACGCCCTCCGCCGCTGAAGTCCTGGTCGTGTCGGAGGCGAGGGGCAGGGCATACAACTTTTGAGAGATGGCGTTCATGGAACGGATCCGTCGGATTCCCAGCCCCTCTTCCCGGAGATTTTCTTCCGTGTGGGTGTAGCCGACGTGGGGTTCCTCCCGGTTTCCGGTGAGATTGTTCCGCACGATGCCCTATCCGATCATCTTGTCCTGGCGCCAATCCGCCAGACGGGTCAGTCGTTCCGTGACGGGGCCGCCCTCGGTGTTTCTGTTTGCCTGTTGGGAGAAGTACGTTTTATCCCCGTTGGGGTGCGTGAGGACGAAATACATTTCAACGGTGCTCGGAACGTGGCCGTCCATCAGCGCTTCCGACCGGCGCTGGTTCTCGAAATACGTGATGATCGCCGCCGGCACGTCCTTGGCGTCGACGGGAAGAATGGCGTCCGGTGAAATCCGCCGCCCGGCGTCCGTCCCTTCGGCCAGCAGCTTGGCCGCCCGCTCGACCAGTCGGAATCGTTCCAGGACCGCCGGGTCTTTCGAGGTTGAAAGGATCTCGTCTCGGCGAGCCGCTTGTTGTTTGTGCAGCGGAGAGGAAACGATGGTTCCCTCGGCGTCGCGGATGAAATGGAAGTAAGGCAGCGATTCTTCATAGACGCCCACCGTCAGGGCGAAATAGGTGGAGTGGCCTTGTGGTTTAAGGGCGGCCGTGAGATCGTCCACAATCCGGCCGCGATTTTCCGGCGGGACTTGCAGGAGGGTGCGCAGACAAAATACGCCGTCCGCGGGAGACCGGCCCAGGTGGGCCGTCTGCTCGGCGTCGTTCAAATCGAGGTACTGGGGCCGGATCCAGCTCCGCAGCCGGTCGTCGGCGTGGAAATTTTCACCCTCCTGGCGGAAGTAGCGGCGGTATCGGTCCGGCAGGGACGCCATCTGTTCCGAATCGAACACACCGAGCTGCGTCGCGTAGAGGTTGGAGATGTTGATGTCGTAGGCCTGGATGTCCACCCGCCAGCGGGCCAGCCATTTGTTGAGGGAAACCCCGAGTTGGGCGGCGTTGTTCTTGTGGTAATCCTCCAACTTTTCCAGGATCATCAAGGCGATGGAATAGGGCTCCTCGCCCCGGGCGCTCCCAACGCTTTTGACGGTGAGCGTAAGGTCGTTTTTCGAGACCTTTTCGGCGATCACGCGGTCGAGGTAGGCGTCGAAATTCCATTGGCTCGACCCTTCGAAGAACGCCGAGATGCCGGAAGTCCGCCCCAGCCCCTTCTCCAGTTCGCGCGCGAGATGGGTGCGTTCTTTTTCTGTGTTGATGGGGAGATGGGATTCCAGAGGGGCGCGCAGTTTTCGGGATCGCATGGAAAGATACCCGCCAAAGAAACGCGGCAAAAGTTCATGAAGATAGAGCCGCGGCCGTCCGCCTTCCGCAAAGAGTTTTTCTGTCAGCGAAACCGACTCCGATTTCAGTTTCAGATAGAGGTTTAATTTTTTGGCCGCCTGCATCAAATAATCGTGTTGGATTTTCCAGTCGGGAGCGGCGGTGAGAATGTCGACGAACGGCGTGCGGGCGAGGGCGGAGGCCCATTCGAAGAGCTCTTTCTGCGCCGGGGCGAGGTCGAGTATTTTCCGGTGGGCCGCATCGAAATCCATTCCGCCGCGCAGGTATTGTTGCAGGAGCAGTTCCCGTTCGGCCAGGGCGCCAAGGATTTCGGTGCGTTTCCGGCCGTCCATTCGATTCAGCGCCTCCACCAGCAGCCGGCTCATATAGAAGACCGCGTTGCCGTCCCGGTCCACAAAGAAGGGGGAGAGGATGAAGCTGTCCGGCCCTTCGATCAGTTCGGCGCCGTCGAAGACGCGGACAGTAACGTTTTTGACACCCGCGTTTTTATGGAGGGCGGCGTTTTCCCGGAATATTTTTTCCATTTCCGCCGGCACGGCGTTGCCGGCGGAGATTTCGTGCCGGGAAACCCACAGGGAGAGAAGGGCTGAGAAAACCTCCGGCAGGCCCAAGCCGAATTTTTTCAGTTCCCCGACGACCCGGTCTCCGCCGGCCTCGGCCAGGGTTTTCAAGAGGGGGCGGATTTGCGGGGCGGACAGCGGAAGGACGCGTTCCGGGAGGCCGCCGGGAAGGCCCGCCGCCAAAGTCAGTTTCGACAGACGCTGAACCCAGTGAGCGGCGGGGCCGGCGTGCAGACCCGAGGCGGAAAGCTTCTCGGGCGCGGGGACGGGCAACTCCAGCGCGGGGGTTATGTCCAGGTCGTGGGTTTCGGCGAAGGACACAACGGCTCTGAGCAA
>JAKLDV010000049.1 GCA_022703335.1 Elusimicrobiota bacterium | reverse complement strand
GCCGGAATAAAGCACATCGAAATCGGGGATCTGTTTCTCGTTGGCCCGCCATATCTTCACCCAGCCCGCCCCGCGGCCGTAGACGTCCGGGCGTTTGGAAATGTTCCACAGGTTGTCCCCCGCCTTGGTGATATAGCGGTCGAGCAAGGAAGGCGCCGCGGCGACCGCGTTCATGGCCAGGTCGGCCGCCTGTTCCGCCAAACGAGTCACCTCATTGAATTCCGTGATGGTCTGGGCTTCCCCGAACAAGCCCTTGGCCTGCGCCTGGGCGCGACCGGCGGCGGTGGCGTCGCGCTCTTCCTTTTGGGCAGTTTCAATGGCCAAATCGGCGTAGCGGAGGGATTGTTCGGCGCGTTCCCGCGCCACCGCCAGTTGTTTCCGTTCCTCCGCCGAACGGCGTTCCTGCTCGAGCATGTCCGCGGTGAGCGCCGGAACCGCCGGCGCCGCTTTCGGCAGAGACGTCCATGAGGGCAGAAAGTGCCGATAGGCGAAAAACCCGGCCGCCGAGAGGAAAAAGAAACTAAAGATGAGATGGAGGTTGGTTATCCGCATCGTCCTTTAAAGGTCCCCTGCCAGAATTTCCCGTGCTTCAAAATACTGTCCCGACCGACGCACGTCGTTCCGGCGCGCCAGCGCGAGGAAAGCGGCGGCGATCTTCTCCGGCGGCGGCAGCGTGAGCGGGTCTTCCTCGGGATAGGCCTCCGCCCGCATGGCGGTCCGCGTGGGTCCGGGGTTGAGGGAATAAACCGCGATGTTCCTCTCAGCGGTTTCCTTCGCCAACACCTGGGTAAAGCCTTCCATGGCGAATTTGGACACGCAGTAGGCCCCCCAGCGCGCTTTGCCGGTTTTCCCGGCGCCGGAACTCACGTTTATTATACAACCTGAACCCTGCCGCCAGAAGAGAGGAAGAAAAGCTTTTGTGACATGGAAGAGGCCGAGTATGTTGGTGCGGACGGCGGCCCCCCACGCGGCGGACGGGCAATCTTTCAGCGGCCGTTGCGGTCCCAAAACTCCGGCGTTGTTGATCAACACATCCACCCGGCCGAAACGGCCCTCCACCGCCTTCGCAAACCGCCGGACATCCTTCTCCACGCCCACGTCGGCCGAGGCGACAAAGATCTCTCCGCCGCTCTTCTGGATTTCGTCTTTCAAAGCCCGCAAGTCTTTTGCGGCGCGGGCACAGGCGGCCACCGCATACCCTTCGGATGCGAACAGCCGACAGACCGCCCTTCCCAGCCCACGGGAACCGCCCGTAACAACGGCCAGCGGGCGGCCGGCGGCGGTCACGACGGTCCCTTTTCCGGCAAGAGCCGGCGAAGCCGGTTCACTTGCCCACCGGAAAGTTCGGGCCTTCCGACGTTTTTCCCCTGGATCAAAACGGAAAAACGGCCGCCCAGGCTTTGCGGATGGATGAGCTGCTGCACCTGGGCCGCCAGGGAGACGTCCCGTTCACGGCCGATTTTGGTTTCGATGATCTCTTTCAACAGCGTCTGGGCGGAATTCACCAGGTAGGGCCCCTGCGGCGCGAAGACGAGGGCGCGCAGGTCCCCGCGTTCGCCCAGGGCGGCCAACCGGCCGAAATCCACGAACGCGGTGATGTCTGCCTCGCCGATCTTTTCGAACGGCCCGGAGAGCAAGGCGTGCCGATGCGTCACCTGCAGGGTCCCGTCCGTCCTCTCCGGCCGATAGAGGGAACCGGACGGCTCGCCGTAGTCGATGCTGAAGACGAACCCCCGGGCCAAAACCCGTTCGATCTCCGAAACAACGTCTTCCAGGGCCAGGCAAATCTCCGCTTTCTGGTTTTCCTCCAGAGTCACGCGCTGTTCGGCGAGATAACGCTCCAACAGCGGCGTTGAAGGGGGGCCGGCCTCTTCCGACAAAACACCGTTCTGTTCATGGACGTAAAGTTCACGAAACGCCGCCTTTTCCCGCACCACGCGATGGATCGGCAAAGCATCGAAAAATTCGTTGGAAAAAACGCATCCCTCCATGCCGGAGATATGTTCCAAGGAAGCGATGTCGTCAAAAATCTTGACCCGGGAAAAACGGGAGAGCCGCCGCCGGGCGGCCTCCCGGGCGGCAGGACTCTTTTCAACGAGGTAGTAGGTCAATCCCTTGAGGCGGTCCTTCTCCTGGAACGTGCGCAAAATCTGTTCGGCCAAGGAGCCGTCGGCCGCGCCCAACTCGACAAGGCTGAAATGATTCCCGCCGAGAAGGCTCCACATCTCGAAAAAAGTCTCGCACAACAGACGTCCGAACATCATTCCGGTCTGCACGCTGGTGAAGTAGTCCCCGGCGCGGCCGAGTCTGGTTGGGCCGGCCATGTAATAGCCGTGTTGCGGGTGATAGAGGGCCCAGGACATGAACTCCGCGAACGAGACCCGGCCGCGGCGGCGGATCTCCCGGCGGACGATCTGGTCGAAGGTGTCTTTTGCCGGCGGAACGGTTTTCATGGCACGGGAATCGGTTCCAAGGCGCGGCGCAATTCCTCCTGAACGGCCGCGTCGGGCTCCGCGTCCAAAGCACGTTCCAACGCGGCCCGGCTTTTTTTCTTCGGGGCCCGCGACAGGGCCCAGGCCGCGTGGCCACGGACAAGCGGGCTGTCGTCGTGCCGGAGACATTCCTCCAGTTCCGCAGCGAGTTCCTCCGACGCCACGTTGCCCGCCGCCACGCAGGCGTTGCGCAGCAACCCGGCGCGCTTGGCACGAAACAGCGCGGTCCCGGCGAACCGCGCCCGGAAGAGGTCTTCTGTCCTCATGGACAACACTTCCTTTAAAGACAGCCACGCGCCGACTCCCCCGGGGCTGGCGAGTCCCGGCCATTTCGTCTCCGAAGGTCTCGCGTTGAACGGGCAGACTTCCTGGCACGTATCGCAACCGAAAATCCGGTCCCCCAGGAGGGGGCGCCATTCGGGAGCGATCGCCCCCCGGTTTTCGATGGTGAGATAGGAAATACAGCGGCGGGCATCGAGGCCATAGGCTTCGGGCAGGGCGGCGGTGGGGCATCTCTCCAAACATCGGACACAGGCGCCGCACCCCGTCAAAGGGGTGGTTTTAGGAACGGGCAATTCCGCCTCCAGGAGCACCGCCGACAAAAAAAACCACGAACCCGCGCGGGGGAAGAGCACATTGGTGTTTTTTCCCGAAAAACCCAAACCCGCCCGACGGGCAAAAGCCCGTTCTAAAAGAGGCTGAGCGTCCACCACAGACCGGAAAGCGACCGTCGATCCGAAAAATTTCCGCAGGCCCATTTCAAAATCCTTCAGCCGACGACCGATGACGTCGTGATAATCGCGTCCCCAAGCATAGCGAGCGACGCGGCCGGCGGGAAATGCGGGACGGGGAGAGGGTTCCGTTTGATAATAGCCGACGCCCAGAACGATCACGGTGCGGGCGTTGGGCAAAAGGGACTGCGGCCGGGCGCGCCCCTCAGGCCGGCGACGCATCCATTCCATGTCCGCCGCAAAGCCTCGCCGAAGCCAAGAATCGAGGAAGGCTCCGTCCGACGCGACAGGAGCCGCGGTGGTCCACCCGACGAAATCGAAACCCAATTCCCGGGCCAGCTCCTTGACTCTCTCGGATTCGGAAACCATTTTTATTTACGGCGAAGGACGCGGATCAGACGATCGGGGAAATTGGAGGTGACCGCGTCCACGCCCAGCCGGGCCATCCGGAGCATGTCGGCTTTCTCATTGACGGTCCACGCGCCGACGAGCAGGCCGCGGCGGTGGGCCGAATCCACCAGGGCCTTGTTCACCAAAGGATACCGTGGAAAAAGTCCGTCCGCCCGGACCCGGCGTGCGCGCGACACCGGATCGGCCAGCGGCTCGGAAAAGAGGATGCCGGTCTGCAGGCGGGGAGACGCCGCTTTGACCCGGCGGACCAGATCGTGGTCGAAGGATATCACCGTGGCCCGCTGAAGGAATCCGCCGCGCCGCACAGCCCGGGCCACCGCCTCGGCCAGACCGGGGTATCGGACCGGCTTGCTTTTAAGTTCGATGAAAATGCGCATCGGCCGCCCCGCGCGGGATTTCTTCGGCCGCAACCAGGAGAGGAGCTCCTCCAACCGCCGGATTTTCTCTCCTCGGAACCTCGGGTGGAACCACTTCCCCGCATCCAACGACCGCAATTGTTTCCAGGGATGGTCGAACACGCGGCCGGCGCCGTTGGTGGTGCGTTCCAGGGTGCCGTCGTGGATGACGATCAAACGACGGTCTTTGGTCATATGCACGTCGCACTCGACCGCATCCGCGCCCATCCGCCAGGCGGTCTTGAACGAAACGAGCGTATTTTCGGGAGCATGCCCCATGGCCCCGCGATGGCCGACGAACCAAGGGCCGACGATGCGTTTCGACATGGGCGTCAACGCTCCAACTCGATGGACCACATGGCTTCGTGCTGCCGCCGGTAGGACCGGCGGGAAACCGGCAGGTTCGACAATATTTTTTTAAGATCCTCCTCGACCGTATACCGGGTTTCCGGCGCCACCAGGATATCGAACACGATGTACTTCCAAAAGCCGCGGAAACCTATCTTTTTCCAGAAAAGCATGACGTCCCCCAACGGGAGGAGGCGCCGCACCGATAGAAAACGGCCCAGCGGGACATAGAACAAAAGGATGACGGCATAGATCACGGCCGAGACGAAGAATGAAATAACATACATTTGATCCAGGGAGCACAAGACGTTGAGGATTTTTTTTATTCTCTCCACCGCATCGATAACGTGGCGGAACGATCCGCCGGCGGCGTATACAACGGCCAGCATCTTCCCCTTAGGCTTGAGAAGAGAAAGAAGGTCGGAAAGGCTTTTGTCCATCCGGGGGAGATGGTGCAAAACCCGCGAGGCGATGACGTAATCAAATTTCCCCGATCGGATCGGCAAATCGTTCAGGTCCGCCCGGACCAGGCATATTTTGCAGGAAAACCGGGGGCCTGATTTCAGATTGTCCCATATCTCATGCAAATATTCGGCGGCATCCACGCCGATCAGCCAAGCCGGGGAGGCGTCTCGCAGGTAGGAGACATACTTCCCCTGCCCCACCCCCGCCTCAAAAACAACGGCGCCGGTCGCGATGGAATTGTCGCACTGGAAATCATAACGGAACATCTCCCCGGACGTAAAAAAAGTGGAAGCCATGTCCCTTGTTTTCTTCCAAAGGGCGTTCCAGGTTTTCCGATTGTTTTCAAAGACCGGGTCCGACAACGTCTCTTCCCGGATCAAAACCGGGATCCCGTGGACGATGGGATAAATCCGTCCGCAAGGGCACGTCAAAGTCCCCTCGTCGACATCGATATCCGAAGATTTCCCCGGCCCGGCCGCCAAAGACAACTCCCTCCGGCAACAGGGACTGACCAGAAATTCCAGGGCCTCTCTCAGCATGTTCTTTCGGCGGGTCGGAGACGGTCAGCGGCGATTTCTTTTATAGGGGGCCGGAACGATGGAGATGCGGCCGCGGGGCCGCTCGGCTTCCTTCAACTTCTTCTCTTCCTCCACCTTTTTGATGGCCTCCGCGACGGAATCCACGTTGACCGATTGGAGCTGATAGAGGTCTCTCAGTTCGGTGAGGCGGCGGAGCTTGTCCTGAAAATTCAAACCGGCGTCGGCCATCAGCGCCGACAATCTCGAGGAAAGCTCTTCCTCCTGTTCCTTCCTCTGCTCTTTCAAGCGCCGTTGTTTTTCGATACCCGACTTAACCCGTCCCAGATCCACCTGCGTTCCCTTGTATTTTTCCGCCAGTTCCTCCAAAAACCGGAGATCCGGCTCCCAATAGACTTCGCCGGGGCCGCCGGAAGGAAACCGTGTCGTCCATTCCTTTTGAAACGCCGCCTCGTCGGCGCTGCGCACCGGATTCCATCCCGCTCCCCAACGCAAAATCAGGAACCCGCAAATCAGCAGGCCCCCGGTGCCGAAGAAAGACGCCAAGCGGCGTTTTCTGACGGGGAATTTCTCCGCGGCGAGCCGGTCCCAAATCCATCCCAAAACCGTCCCGGCGATCAAGCCGAAAACAGCGACCCGGAGGACCGGGCCGGAACGGTTCAACCCTTTTTCCAATATAAAAATACCGCCGGCCGCCAGGAGGGACACCGCGGTCGCCGCGCCGGCGGCCAACATCATCGATTCCCCCCTCATTCGACGGCGACATTGGTCGACGATCCGCTTGGCCTGGGGATTGTCCGGTTCAAACAAGAGCGTCTGCCGGGCGAGCGAAAGCGCCGCCGCCCATTCCTTCCTTTCCCAAGCCTTCTCCGCCTCCTGTTCGCTGGCGGCCGAGAGATCTTTTACGGGATCTTTTTCAGCGACGACCTTGCCGCTGGAGATATCCACCCAATAAACGAACTCCTGGCCGCAGAAGGTCCCCGTCGTCCGACAGAGATCGGCCGAATGCCAGGCCGCCCGCTGACGCACCATGCGGGTGTTCGCGTCCAGCGTCGACGGCAGGTTCTGCGAATAACGTTCCAGATTTTGCCGGGCCTCCGCCGGGAAGGGAAGGGCGGCGAAATGTTCCGCCTGCAGGAGAGGAACGGCGTCCTTCTGTTCGGGGGGATCGTTCCTTTTTTGACTAAAAACGGCGTCCAACAAGGACTTGGGGGCGGGGAGCGCGGAAAACACCGTCGTCATTTTTCGCAGACGGAAATCCGCCTGAAATCCATATCCCTTCAGAATCTCGCCTTTCCCCTGACATGTGGGGCAAGGCGACTTGCCGTTCGCCCGGCACTTGGAACACGGCTGATGGCCCGCCCCGGCGCATTGGGAACAGGGGACCTCGCCGTTCACGCAGCGGGTGCACGCCACTTTTCCCGCGCCCCGACAGGCGTCGCAGGCGTTGGCGGCGTGCACCACGACGCCGGCGCCTTTGTTGACGCCCTTTCCGTCGCATTTCAAACAATTCGTCTTCCCCAACCCCTTGCAATATTCGCAAGCGATTTTCCCCGCGCCCCGACAGTTGGGACACGCCGTCTTGCCGTATCCGGAGCAAACGCCGCAGGAAATGGAGCCGCTCCTGCCGCAGGCGGGACAGTCGCATCGCTTGAGGGTGGCGGCGATCGGATAACGGCCGCTGGATTCGGAAAAATCGGACCGGGTTTCGGAGGGATGGTCCCACACGACGATCTCCGACGGGGCCGGGACGGGGCCGGCGCTTCCGGGCAGGGACAAATCGCTCAAAACGATCTCCTCGGCCTTCGGACCGCGCGTCTCCAACAAGGTCCAAAGCGAAACCTCCCAGGCCGGGATCGTTTCGACGGAACGAACGAGCAATTGTTCCTGCAGACTCCGGTCGTCGAACCGGCAGGCGGCGCGGACCCATTCCATGAGGATTTTCCGCAACGCGTCCGGAACGGCAGAAGAGGGAACCGTTGGATTGTTTGGGGGGGCACTCATATTTTCAAGGGAGGCGCTGGTCGTTCGGGCGGAGGATTCAGCTCGAGAGGAGGTCCTTTATTTTTTCGAGCAAAAGGTCGTTGTCCACGGGCTTCATCAGATAGCCGTCGGCCCCCAGCCGGAGCGCTTCTTCGGCGCCGCCCACTTTTTGCACGGCCGTGACCACCAGGATCTTCGCCGTCTTCAGTTCCGGCTTCGCCTGGAGGGACTTCAAAAACTCAAACCCATCCACCCCCGGCATCATCAGGTCGAGGATCACCAAATCGGGCTGAAATTCTCCCAACTTTTTGAGACCGGAACGACCGTCGATGGCCACATCCATCTCGTAGTCGTTGTCGGCCAGGAACGGTTTCAGGAAATCCGAAACGTCCTCGTCGTCTTCAACAAGCAATATCCTTTTTTTATCCATGCCGCCCCCTTGGCCGATATATCAAGGGACATTATTACTATTTTTGTGGAATTAGTCGAACGTGACCCGTTTAAAAAAACCGCCGGATATCCCGCTCTTTCAGTCCCTCGAACGGTCGCGGATGGCGAGACAGATCTGTTGCGCCACCCATTCGGCCCCGCGAGGAGTCAAATGGATGCCGTCGCTGATATAATCGTTTTTATCCTCGATATAGATGAATTCCTGCGCAAGGTCTATCAGCGGCGTCTCCGTGGCGGCCGCGACGTTCCGGACGACGTTGTTGTAGGCATCGTGCACCTGGTTGATCTGCTGGGTGTTGTGGAAGAGCCGGGACTGGGTCACCAGGTAGCGTGTCACCCCATGTTCCGCGTGAAGGGTGGTGGGAGCGGTCAACAAAATCGGCAGGGCCCCGGCGGTCCGGGCGGACGACACCATGGCTTCCAGATTTTTACGGTAGTCCTCCTCGCTGACGCGGAAAAGAGGCGGCTGACGGAGCCGTGGGTCGGGCCGGGGCAGAAGCCGGTTCGCCGCCCACGTCAACGCCTGCGCCAAACGGCTTTTCCTCACCAAATTGATCCACCGCGCCCGACCGGAAAGATATTTTCCCAAATCCCTGTCCGAATGACTCCACGCCAGCCAGTGGTCGTTCCATCCGAAATAAATGGTAACCACGTCCGGTTTGAAATCCAGAATCTTTTTCCCCAGCAAAAGCCGGCCCTGATAGGAACTCCAGGACCCCACGCCGGCGTTCATCACATCAAAACGCTGGCCGGCGGCGTTAAGGCAGGACTGGAGCCGTTCGGCGTAAGGGATCTCCCCCGTGGCCGTGCAGGAATCCCCCAGACAGACCACACGGGAGACTCCCGCCGGTTTTTCGCGAGCCCATTCCGGTCCGCGGAACCCGAGCGAATTGGTGAAACCCGCCGTGGGTTCCGGATACCACAGATATTCGGGGTCCGCGCGGTAATTGATACGGAAAGTGCCGCGAGGCATCTCCTGGCTGTGTCCCAAGGCCGAAATCCACTGTACGTATTCCATGGACATGGGCAAGGTGGAGTAACGGAACTGGAAAATCCTCAAGAGCAGTTCCAGGAGGAGGAGCCCGCCCAGGACGCCGACGCCGGAATAGACAAACCTTTTCCGGAACGGCCAACGGGACGGCGGAGGACGGTGTTTTGGGTTGGACACGCGGAGAACGAAAAAAGGGACGGGGATTCCCTTAAAAAAGCGCCCGGTGGATGATCCGTCCGACGCTTTTAAGGAAAAACGACAGGTCCGAGCAACGGCGCAATTCGGCCTTGGAAAGACGCCGAACGATACGCGGATCCGACCCTACAAGGGCCCAGAAATCCTCCCCGCTTTTCCATGCCCGCTGCGCATGCCGTTGCACCAGGTCATAGGCTTTCTGTTTGGGCAGACCCTTTTGGGCCAGAGACACCACCAGACGTTGGGAGCATATCACGGCGGCGGTCTTGGCCATGTTGGTTCGCATGCGGTCCGGATAGACCTGCAGACCGTTCAAGACATCGGCGAGACGGTGGACGGCGAAATCCAGGGCCGCGGCGGCGTCCGGCAGGATGACACGCTCGACGGAAGAGTGCGAGATGTCGCGCTCATGCCACAACGCCACGTTCTCCAGCGCCGCGCCGGCGTATGCGCGCAACAACCGCGCCAAACCGCAGATGTTCTCGCTGGCCACGGGATTGCGCTTGTGCGGCATGGCGCTCGATCCCTTTTGGCCGGCGGAAAAAGGCTCCTCCACCTCCAGCGCCTCGGTACGCTGCAGATGGCGGATCTCGGTGGCGATGCGTTCCAGGCCGGCGCCGACCACCGCCAGGGTTTGAAGGTAGAACGCGTGCCGGTCGCGCGGCACGATCTGGGTGGACACCGGCTCCGCCCGCAACCCCAGCCGACGGCACACCTCCGACTCCACCGCCATGTCCACGTGGGCGAAGGTCCCCACGGCGCCGGAGATTTTCCCGACGGCCACCTCTTCCCCCGCCGACCGCAGGCGGGCCATGTCGCGTTTCAATTCCGCGTACCACCCCGCGGCCTTCAATCCGAACGTGATCGGTTCGGCGTGCACCCCGTGCGTGCGGCCCATCATGACCGTGTTCCTGTGGCGCAGGGCCAGCCGCCGGGCGGCGGACTGCAATTCCTTCAACCCCGCCGTCAAAAGTTCGGTGGACTTCTTCAGCTGAACGGCCAGGGCGGTGTCCAAAACGTCGGAAGAGGTCAAGCCGGCGTGGAGCGCCTTGGCGGCCGGTCCCGCCTGTTCCTCGATGTGCGTGAGGAAGGCGACGACGTCGTGCTTGACGGTCTTCTCTATTTCCCGGATCCGCGCGACGCGGACCCGGCTCTTTTTCCGAAGCGTCCGCACGGACTTCCAATCCAAGCGACCGCGGCGGGCCATGGCCTCCGCCGCCAGAAGTTCCACCTCCAGGATCGTCTCCCAGCGGAACTGTTCCGACCATATCTGCGCCATCTCCGGACGCGTGTATCGTGCGATCATTTTCCCGCTCCTTCCGATTTTCCGGATAAACCCAGCAATACCCGTTTCACCGCCTCAGGATACAAAACATGTTCCTTTTCCGAAACCCTCGCCGCCAAAGTTTCCGGTGTATCGCCCGGCCGCACGGGCACCACCGCCTGCAGCACCGTCGGGCCGTGGTCGTATTCGTCGTCGATAAGATGGACGGTGCAGCCGGTCTCCTTCTCCTCCGCCCGCAGGACGGCCTCATGGACGCGCCGGCCGTACATGCCCCGCCCGCCGTATTTGGGAAGGAGGGCGGGATGGATATTGAGAATGCGGCCGGGAAACCGCCGCAGCATCGCCGCGTGCACTTTCAAAAGGAACCCCGCCAAACACACCAGGGTCACGCCGCGGCGCTGAAATTCGTCGGCGATCCGCTCGAAATAGACCGCCTCGTCCGCGAAAGGGAGCGGTTCCATGACCAGGCATTCCACGCCCAGGCGCTCCGCCCGCTGGACAGCCCCGGCCGCGGGACGATTGCAAACAAGCAGGCCGACTTCCGCGTCGGGGATAAATCCGTTGCGAGTCGCGGTCACCAGACTTTCGAAGTTCGAGCCCCGCCCGGACGCCAGAACGCCGATACGGTGCTTGGGGACGACCGTCACGGCCCGGTCAAGCGAAACGGACAAGTCCCGTGCCCGGCGAGACGCGGCCCACCTCGAAACACGGGGCCAGGTCTTTTCGGACGCGGACGGCCGCGGCGGGAGAAACCGCCAACACCATGCCCAGGCCCATATTGAACGTGCGGAACATGTCTGGGTCTTCCACCCGACCGCGCCGCTGGATCTCCGAAAAAACCTCCGGCAAAGGCCAGGAAGCCCGGAAGAGGACGGCGTCGCACTTTTTCGGAAGGAACCTCGGCACGTTCTCCGGCAACCCGCCACCGGTGATATGGGCGATGCCGTTGATCTGTCCGGGATATTTTTTCAGGACGCGGCCGATATCGTCCACATAAATGCGCGTCGGCGTCAAAAGGGTCTTCCCCCATTTTTTCAGATCCGCCCCGCGAAAAAGTCTCCGCACCAGGGAAAAACCGTTGGAATGGACCCCCGACGAAGGCAAACCCAGCAGCACATCGCCGGCCCGGATACGGTCGTTCCGAACGCGTTCCGAGGCGTCCAGGATTCCCACCGCAAAACCGGCCAGATCGTATTCCCCCGGCCGGTACATCCCCGGCATCTCGGCGGTCTCACCGCCCAGCAGCACGCACCCCGCCTGACGGCACCCGACCGCGATGCCGCCGAGAACGCGGTCGGCCACGTCCACATCCAGCCGGCCGGCGGCGAAATAATCCAGGAAGAACAACGGGCGCGCACCGGAACAGATCAGATCGTTCACGTTCATGGCGACGAGATCGATGCCCACGGTGTCGTGCACCTTCAGGGCCTGGGCGATATTCAACTTCGTCCCCACGCCGTCGGCGCAGCCGACCAACAGGGGATTCCGCCCCAATCGGGTTTTGAGCGGAAAAAGGCCGGCGAAGTCGCCGATGTGAGGGAACTTTTTCCGAAGCCGCTCGACGAGTTCGTCGCCCGCCGCGATATCCACCCCTGCCCGTCGGTATGTCCAGCGCCGGCCGCGTTTCATATCAGGAGGCCTCCGGTTTGGAGCCGGGCTTCTCCAGGGGAAGCCGGTTGCGGCAGGCCGGACAATCGGCCGGGGCGTAATCCTCAAAATCCAATTTTATCAGCGTCCGGCGCGGCACGGCGAAATCGACGACATGACTCCCCCGTTCGGCCAAAGAAGCGATCCCCGCGACCTTCGCGCCGGCGGCCGCCGCCAGCTGCGCCAGCTCGCGCAGGGAGCCTCCCGTCGTCAACACGTCGTCCACCAAGAGGACTTCGTCCCCCCTTTTCAACTGAAAACCGCGGCGCAACGAAAAAAGACCGGAAGACTTTTCCCGTTCCGCGAACAGACAGCGGGCCGACAAGGGCCGGGCCACCTCATGTCCCAGAATGAGGCCGCCGACCGCCGGAGACAGCACGACGGAGATTTTTTTTCCCAAACCGTGGCATTTTTTTGCGAGTTCCTCCCCCAAACGGGCCGCGAGGTCGGGGTACTGAAGCACCTTGGCGCATTGCAGATAAAAAAGACTGTGCCGGCCGCTGGAAAGTTGGAAATGCCCCTGCATGAGGGCGCGCGCGGCCTCCAATATCTGCCGGACCTCTTTTTCCGTCAACACGGCCTCTCCCTCAAAATTTCACGAACGGCGGCGAGAGGATCCCCGGATTCCAGGATGGGCCGCCCCACGACAATCCACCGCGCGCCGTTCGACCATGCTTCCCGCGGCGTCATGCTCCGGGCCTGGTCGTCGCGCGCGGACGCCCGGCCGAGACGGATCCCCGGCGTTACCAGCGTCAACGACGTTTTTTTCAGCAACGGTAGTTCTTGCGGAGAACAGATCAACCCCTCCAAACCGGCCTTCTCGGCCAGTCGGGCCAAGCGGCACACCTGCGCGGGCACAGAAGAACCCACCCCGATGTCCCGCAAATCCCTGTTCGTAAAACTCGTCAAAACGCTGACCCCCCACAGGAGAGGCCGGGGCCGGAGAGACGCGGCCGCCCTCAAGGCCGCGAGACCGGCGCTCACGTGGACCGTGCAGGAAGTAACCCCGGCGCGGCCGGCGGCCTGCACGGAACGGCGCATCTGAGACGGAATATCATACCATTTGTGGTCCAGGAACATTTTTTTGCCGGCCCGCCGGAGCCAGGGAACCAGCGTGGGATCGCGAAGGGACAGCGCGGGCGGGATCTTGTAGAAATCCACCGAGCCGCCCAGCCGGCGGACCAGCGCCCGCGCCGACGCCGGCGAATCCACGTCCAACGCCACGATCAACCCTTTTCCCTTCCGTTTCATATCTTCACGCCCTTTCCCACGGCTTCCCGGACAGAGGAAAAACCGTCGCGTTTCAACAACGTCAACAGACCCCGATTGATGTCCCGGGCCAGGGCCGGCCCCTCATAGACCAATCCCGTGTAGACCTCCACCAGGGAGGCGCCGGCGAGGACCTTTTCGTACGCGTCTTCCGCGGTGAAAACGCCGCCCACGCCGATCAAAAACAACCTTCCTCTCGAGGCGCGATAGAGCCGGCGGAGCATATCCGTCGACCGCTCGCGCAACGGACGTCCGCTGACGCCGCCGTCCGGAGGGACCGGACCGGAGAGGCCGTCGCGCCGCACGGTGGTGTTGGTCGCGACGATCCCCGCCGCCCCGCCGCGAAGAACCGTTTCCGCCAAGGTGTCCGGTGACGACTCATCCGGGGAGACTTTGACAAAGAGCGCCGGCCGGCCGGCGCGATTCGATTTAAGAGCGAGCTCTTCCATCCGCCGCCGAACGGCCTTCAGTAAACGCTCCAAAACCGCCGCGGCCTGAAGTTCGCGCAACCCCGCGGTGTTCGGCGAACTGACGTTGAGAACGAAAAAATCCGCCCATGGGAAAAGAAGTTCCACGGACTTCAGGTAATCGCCGGCGGCGGCCTCCAACGGCGTGTTCTTCGCCTTCCCGATATTGAAACCCACGGGAATCCCGAGTCGACGGCGCCGTGGAAAACGCGAAGCGACCCGTTCCGCGCCGATGTTATTGAACCCCATCCTGTTCCAGAGGGCCGAATCGGCCGGGAACCGCCGGAGCCTCGGACGCGGGTTCCCCTTCTGCGGACGCGGCGTGAGCGTTCCGACTTCCAAAAATCCGAATCCCAACCCTTCCAGCGCGCCGGCCGCCGACGCGTCCTTGTCGAACCCGGCGGCCAGACCGACGGGGTTCGGAAAATCCAACCGGCCGGAATCCGTCGCCAGGGAAACTTGCAACGCCTCATCCCTCACCGACAAATATTTTCGAAAGAGCCCGCCCAGCCCGACGGCGGAAGAAACGTTGAGCCCCTCGAGGACCAGCCCGTGAACCATCTCCGGCGGGAACCGGAACAATACCGGGCGAAAAATCTTTTTATAGACTTCCGTTCCGAAAGATCCGGTGGATTCCTCCCGTTTCATCTACGCGACGGTCCCGAACACCCGCCGCCCCCCCACAAAAACCATGCGGGCAAAACCACGCAGGGCCCATCCCAGAAACGGCGAATTGTCGCTGCGGGACGAGAAGGACATCACCTTCCGGCTCTTTCGCGGGTCCACCAAGGTCACATCGGCGGGAGCGCCGGCCCCCAGATGTCCGGCGGGCACGTTCAATATCCGCGCCGGGTTCCAGCACATCTTCCTCACCGCCTCCGGCCAGGAAAGGATCTTCTTATCGATCAACTGCGTCACCGTCAACGGCAGAAGGGTCTCGAGCCCGACGATGCCGAACGGCGCCGCCGCGAACTCCTGTTCCTTGGCCGAGCGAATGTGCGGGGCATGGTCGCTGGCAATCGCGTCGATGGTGCCGTCGGCCAGACCTTCCCACAGCGCTTCCCGGTCGTCTTTCGTCCGAAGGGGCGGATTGATCTTGGCGTTGGTGCCGTAACGGACCACCGCCTCTTCGGTGAGGGTGAAATGGTGCGGCGTCACCTCCGCCGTCACGGCAAGCCCTCGCCGTTTCGCCTGACGCACCAGATCCACCGACTCCCGCGTGGAGAGGTGGGCCAGGTGCAGCCGGGCGCCGGTCAACTCGGCCAAGGCGATGTCCCGCGCCACAACGACGTATTCCGCCTGACGGGGGATGCCGCGGTATCCCAGGCGGGTGGCCAGCGGGCCGTCATTCATCACGCCGTCCGAGAACAGGGCCTTGTCTTCGGCATGCTCGATGACCGTCAGATGGAACAGCCGGGCATACTCCATGGCCCGACGCAACACCTGGCTGTCGGCGACGGCGGAGCCGTCGTCCGAAAGGGCCACGCAGCCGGCCTGGGACATGGCGCCGATCTCGGACAACGCCTTGCCCGCGCGGTTATGGGTGATGGTCCCGACGGGCCACACGCGCACCGCGCCCTCCTCGGCCGCCTTCCTCAAAAGGAACCGAATGCCGGACACATTGTCCGGCGGCGGGTTGGTGTTGGGCATGGCGGCCACGCCGGTGATGCCGCCCGCGGCGGCCGAACGCGTGCCGGATTCAATCGTTTCGGCGTCCTCGTTGCCGGGCTCTCGGAGATGGACGTGCATATCCACGAGACCGGGGATGACGACCAGCCCCCGCGCGTCCACCGTCTCAACGGCCGGCGAAACCGCCAGGTTCTTCCCCACCCGGGCAATCTTCCCGTTTTCCATCAGCACGTCCATGACGCCGTCCCTTTTATGGGCGGGATCGACGACGCGACCGCCGCGGATCAACAAAACGTCCGCTCTCGGCACTTTGTTATCCGAGCTTTTCTCTTTCATCGTCCCCTCACCTCGCCGTCTCAATGGCTTTCTCCATGGAAAATCCCTCAGGCCCGGAGAAGAGATGCAACACCGCCATCCGCACCGCGATGCCGTTGGTCACCTGTTCCCAGATAACGGACTGCGGGCCGTCCGCCACCTCGGAGGCGATCTCGATCCCCCGGTTCATGGGCCCCGGATGCAACACCAGACATCCCGGCTTGGCCTTCTTCAGACGGTCCGGCGTGAGACCGTAAAGTTCGGTGTATTCGCGCAGGCTCGGAAAAAAATTCCCTTCCTGCCGTTCGCGCTGCAGTCGGAGCACGTTGACCACGTCCGCGTCCGCCAGCGCCTCGTCCAAACGATGCGTGACCCGCACCGTTTTCCCGAAAGCCTTATCCACCCCCGGCGGGATGAGCGTGGAAGGACCGCAAACGGTGACCTGCGCCCCCATTTTCAAAAGCCCCCACAGATTGGAGCGGGCCACCCGGGAATGGAGGATGTCTCCCACGATGGCCACGCGGAGGCCGGCCAGCCGGCCTTTTTTTTCCAAGATGGTGTACATGTCGAGAAGTCCCTGCGTGGGGTGTTCGTGGGTGCCGTCCCCGGCGTTTATCACGCGGGCCTTCACGCCCTTGGCCACCAGCTCCGCCGCCCCCGAGGAGGCATGGCGCAACACCAGAAAATCCACCTTCATCGCCTCCAACGTCTTGGCGGTATCGAGGAGGGATTCCCCTTTCTGCACGGAGCTGGCGGACACGGCGATGTTGAGCGTATCGGCGGAGAGCCGTTTGGCGGCCAACTCGAAAGACGCCCGCGTACGGGTGGACGGCTCGAAGAAAAGCGTGGCCAGGATCTTCCCGTCCAATGCCTTGGAGCTCATTTCCCCCCGAGCATACGGTATCATTCTCTCGGAACGTTCCAAAACCC
>JAKLDV010000048.1 GCA_022703335.1 Elusimicrobiota bacterium | reverse complement strand
AAGACTATTTCGACCTGGCCCGCCGGCTGGAAGCGTATGCCAAAGAGATGGAACAGCTCATGAAGGAGGTCGCCGGCCGGACGCACGCCCATTACGACACCCACCGCGAACTCTCGGACATGGCGCACGCTCTCTACCGAGCCGCCATCAACGCCCGGAACGGCATTCACCAACAGCGCGAGTCCCTCCTGGGCGGCACGGTGCTGGACGCCCTTCAGATAAAAGACGCCAACGATCGGACCCGGTTGGCCCTGGAACGCCTGGACGAGCGGACCGCCGACCTGGCCGCGGCGCACCAAGAAACCATCACCGGCTATCAGGAGAACCTGCAGGATTGGGTCACCGGCCAGCGGGAATCCATCCAGGAATCCTGGGACCGGCTGGAGGCCTATCGCCAGGAGATCCTTTCGGGCGGCAGCGCGGGGGGGAACACCATCACCCCGGGAGAACAGAAACAGCTGGCCAACCTGGAATACCAGTGGAACAAAAAAGTCTCCGAGTTCCAACAAGCGCTTCCGCTGCGGGAACAGGAACTGGCCACCCGCATCGCGAAAGCGAACGACTCCCTGCAACACAATCAGGAAATGCTCAACATCGGCCGGGAGATGGCCTCCCTCCTGCCGGTGAAAGCCGAAGTGAGCGGGGTCATCGGCCTGCTGGACAAACTCTTCAACCACAAGCTCTACTCCAACGCCGCCCGCCTCCGCATGGCGCAGGACGTGGGCAACGGAGTGGACTCCATGTTCCTCTCCATGGAAAAGACCCTGGCCTCCTTCGCCCGGGAGAACATCGACGCGCTCCGGACGGGAAGCCAGGTGGACCTGATCTTCAGCGGCGCCAACACGCCGCAGCAATTCGCCGCCGGGATGGGCCAGCTGACCGACGAGCTGGTGCGCATCATGGAAACCATGAAACGGCAGGCCCTCTTCAACGCCATCCTCACCAAAGGCCGGGAACCCACGGTCCAGGAACTGGAGGCCATCAGCCGGGATTTCGCGGAATACGAAAAGGAACTGAAGAGCGCCTACCTGGAGGGTTTTGGCCAGGCCTCCGCCCAGAACGTGGACAGCCTCCTTCTGCGCTACCTTGGCCGGGTCCAGACCGTCTGGAACGAGGCGCTGCAACAGGCGGGGAAATCCCCCAAGATCGCCCAGGAGGTGGACCTGCAGCAAATCTTCAAGCAGACCCTGCTGCGCGATCCCAAACAGGGACCGGTGGGGATGGAAGATTACAAACTGGGCCTGCAGCGCGCCGTCATGGCCGCCACCAGCGCCATCTCGGACCCGCTCCAAATGACGCCGCCGGGAGCGCCCCTCGTGCAGGAACTGGAGACCGTCCGGCCCGACATGCTCGCCGAAAGCGTGGACGCCCAGAATTTCTTCCAGAAAGACGTCCAGATGTTCCACTGGTACATGATGCGCTACATCGCCTCGGTGCGGCCGAATTACAAGATGGACCCGGCGCTGGAGAATTTCTGGAAAGACGCCGCCTCGCTCTCCTTAAAGGACAAGCAGGCCCGGCTCGAACAATACGCCCAGCTCCTGGACCGGCTCCTGCAGGACATCAACCCCTCCTATTCCAAAGGAACGCTCACCACGCTGCTTTACAACTCCCTGCGCTCTTCTTCGGACAAAGTCGGTGTCTGGCAGCCGGAAGACGTCATCAAACTGGGGTTCCTGCCGCTGATGCAGTTCATGGACCGGCAATTGACCAACTTGAACAACCTGAACATGCTGGAGGGAAAACCCTTCCCGGCCCTGGCGGAAGACGTCATCACCGGCTCCTACGTGCGGGACGCGGCGGCCGCGCCCCGGGCCTTCACCGACGGCATGGTGGCCTCCCTGCGTCTGCTGAACCAGATCTATGGGATGGACACGAACACGGGCACGGCGGAGCTCCAGGCGAAACTCCAGGAAATCTTCGGCGCTCCGCGCGACGTCAACGACCTCATGCCGCGCCTGGAAAATGCCGTCCGCCAGATGGACGAGCTTCTCGGCCAACGAATCCGCTCCCAGGGAGGGTACTACGAATCCGGCACGCTGGTGCGCTCGTTCAACGACGCTTATCGCGGCGTCCCCCAGGTGGATCTGGGAACCGCCCGCGGCGTCTACAACCGCGTGATGGACGATCTGCAGGACATCCTCTCCAAAGCCTACACCGTCCGCAAAGACAACCTCACCGTGTACGGCTCCATCCCGGATGGGGTCACGCTGGAGCAGTTCGGGAGCGAGGAACATCTGGGGAAATTCCTGCAAGGCATGCTCCTGGACCTCACCCGCCTGGAACAGATCGCCCTCTACAACCATCCGGAAAACCGGGCACTGATCGAACAGACGTTCAACGGAATCCAACGGGACATCTACGCCGGCTATCGGTCCTCTTTCATCGATTCCAAACCCGACGACATGATCGACCTCATCGGACGGGTCTCCAACCTCCTCCGGTCCTATGAGGGGGGACTGCGGCAGGCCGTCCAGTGGGTGGACAAGGACCACGCGGTGCGGCACGGACTGCTGGACGACGCCTTCATGGAAAAAGCTCTCGGCGAACAAGGCCAGCGCGACGGCGCGGGAGAACCCACCCTCAACGACCTGAAGAAAGGGCTCCAACACGCCGACGACGCCGCCGACAGCCTCATCCAACAGGTCTCCACCAAGATCACGCGGGAACACGACGTCCTCCTCTCCGGGCAGACGCGTCGCGATTTCTTCGCCAACGATTTCTTCGCCGACCCTCAGGTCATCGAAGCGCTCCGGACGGATGTGGCCCGTTCGCACAAAGTCCTCCTTCAGGGGATCCGCCTGGTCTACCAGACCGACGACACCAAGGCGCTCATCGACCCCCTCCAGAACGCGCCGGACGTGTCCGGCCTCCGCAACGCCACGCTGGACCAGGCCAAGCAGTGGGTGGTGGATTACGCCCGCCGCGCCGACGATGTCCTCCAGACCGTGGGCGTTCGTTATTCCGCCGGAATGCTGCCGAAACAGATCGAGGAAAGCATGATGTCGGCCCGCTCCCCCGGCGAAGCCGTGCAGATCGGCATGAGCCGGATGAACGCCCTTCTCTCGGAACATCTCAAGAGCGTCTTCACCTGGAAGAACCAGTGGCGCATCCTCCCGGACATCGCCGAAGAAACCACGGAAACGATGCGATCCGTGACCTCCGTCTCCCAAGTCGCGGACGCGGTCCGCCAGGACGTGGAACGCTTCGTCGAAGCCTACAAACTGCTCTCCGGCGACCAATCCCTGAACGCGGAAGAGATCATCGGGACGCCCTATCAGGGGCAGGACCCCGCCGCCCTCACGCCCTGGATGGACGGCTTGGTGCGCCGCCTGGAGAACTTCCTGAACGCGCACCCGATCCCGGGTATGTATCGCCAGAAGGGGATCCTCTTGGAAGCGGCCGCCACGGCGCGGCGCGGCGCCAGCCTGGGCAACCCCCTGGCCGTGGAAAAATACGTGTATACCGAAGTCATGGCCAAAGCCCAGTCGGTCTTGGAACAGACCTTCTTCACCCGGGCGCAGACGATCGGCGCAGCGATCCACGCCCCGCTCCCCGAGAACTACCGGATGTCCTCCAACATCGACCTGGCCATCGCCGATTACGACATCCACGACAACGACATCATCATCATCCTGAGCGACCGCACGCGGGTACGGCTCTCGGGCATCCCCACGCCCGCGAACAAGGAGGCCTCCTTGGCGCTGGAAAACGCCATCCGCGACGTCCTGCGGCGTGGCACCAACGTCGTGCTCGTCACCGAACGGAACGAGCGTGGGCTGTCCGTGACCGGCCACCTCTACCTCCCGGCGGAAACCACGGCCGCCGCGCGGTATCCCGGCCTCTATATGGACGCCAACGCCGTGTTGCAGGGACGCGGCTTCGGGCACCGCTCGCCCGACGAAATTCTGCCTCTCTCCCTTTACACCACGGACAACATGGTTTCCGAGGAGCAGCTGCTCACCAACATGGAAGCCACGGCCAAAAACCTCGCCGACATGGCCTACTTCCTCTCCAAAGGGGACAACCGCCTCCGGGAGGCCATCCTGGCGCTGGCCCAAAAACAGTTCGGGCGCGCCCGGCCGGGAACGGACCTCACCCCGGACTCGATGGGCGGGAAAATCCAACAAGTTATCACCCGGCCCCTGCGCCATCAGCCCGTCGAGGAAGTCGTGTCCCAGGGACGGGTGAACGAACGGGTGGAGGCCTTCTTCCGCGAAGTGCTGCCCCTCCTCCGCGAAGCGTCCAACCGCGCGGGTGGCCATCTGCTGGAGGCCGACCAGAAAGACCTCGACTACAACATGATGACCCTCTTCGAAAGCCTGCGCGGGAGCCACGGCGACATGCAGAGCATCGCCCTCTCTTATCGTTGGGGCATGGAATTCCTCAGCAAGATGATGGTGAAACCCATGGACATGTCCGTTCCCGACCTCGACAGGGATTTCAACGCCGCCATGGCGGGCGTGCAGGACCCGGCCGATTTCGCCTATCAACAGGGCGAGATCTCCGTGAAACTCGAGAAACTGTTCCGCGCCGTGGCCGAACGGCACGGGTTCAAGATTTCCGACGAGAGTTTCCAAGCCATCAACGAGGCCAGCAAGAAATTCCAGTTCTTGGGTTCCGAAGGCGGGCTCACGCCGCAGGTCCGCGCCTATCTGGAGGCCTTCGACCAGGTGCTCCGTCAGGAGTTGGGGAAGATGGGCTACGCGTATCGCGGCAACCTGGCCCGGGACGTCTTCGATCCGGCCAACATCGCCCGCCTGGGCCGGGGCCCGCTCGACCATGTGTCCTCCCTGTGGGGAAAACGCTCCGCCACCCCCGACCTGACCACCCTCCGGGGCGCCATGCTCGCCTACGAGAACGGCGTCAACCGCATCAAGAACATCCTGGCCGACGCCAACAGCGACCTCACCTTCCGCGCGCTCTCCGGCCAATCCGTGTCCCCGCTGGACGACGAACTCTCCCTCGAACTGCGGAAACTGGAGGCCCTGCCGTATCAACAGAAAGCCGCCCTGGTGGCTCTGGGCATCGCGCCTGAAACCATCTTCACCCGGCGCGACCGCATCTACAAATTCTTCCGTGACACCGTCCTGCGGGACATCCTCATCTATTCCGTCGGCCGCCTCATCATCCGGCTCACCTTCGGCCTGCTCTTCGGCTTTGTCTGGTATGTGATCCTCCTCACCCCGGCCCTCATCTATAAGACCCTCATCTTCATGGCGGCTCACGAATGGGGGCCTTTCAAAGGACGTCAATTCGAACCGGTCAAAGGGCTGGCGGGGGTCAAGGAATTTCTGGGCATGCCGTCCGTCTTCAGCCCTTACAAATATTCCGTGGTCAAAATGTTCAGCGCCAAGAGCATGGAAACCCAAAAAGTGCAGACCGGGCTCAAGATCCACGAATCCGTCTATCGCTTCTCCCCGCTTTCCCAGAAATGGCTCCTCTTCTGCGCTCGCTTCGCCGGCGGGCTGGACTCCCTGCCGAAACGCAACATCGTTCTGTGGATCCTCTCTCAGGCGACGGTCCGTCCCATCGTCTGGGTCATCCAACTCCTGGAACTGGACCAGGCCCTCCTCGGCTTCGGCCTGATGTGGACGGAAGCGCTCTCCTCCATCGGCCGCCTCTTCGGCGGTCCGACCGCCAAGACGGACGCCGCCAAACGTCCCTCGCGGATCAAACACGGGCTCTATCGCCTGCTCATCCCGGTATTGGCCGTCTTCATCTCCGTCGCCGGGCCGTTCTTCATGTCGAAATACCGTCCGGCCTCGCCGCTCGAAACGCTTTCCTCCATCGTCAAATCGGAACAGGTGCTGGTGCAGAAATTCACCGCGCCGGCGCCGGCGCCGGTGCAAGTCGAACGGCCTTGGACGGCCCCGCCCGCTTCCGAAACTGCGTCCCAACCGGCCCCGGAAGCCGCACCGACTCAAAACGTCCTGTCGTCCGATGAAGCTCTGCTGCAGGGCATTTACGCCCCGGCCGGCGTCTTTCCTCTCGACGTCCGCGCCGTCACCACGGGACACGACTACTCCTTCACCTCGCTGCCCGACGGCCAGGCGGTTCTCAACGACGATTTCGGCGTTCCCCACACCAAACACCCTGGCAGCCAACACGACGGAGTCGACGTCTTCGCCAACACCGGCACCCCGGTGCGCTCGGTGGTGGCCAAAGGCGTCATCGAAACCGTCAACCGGCCCGTGGGCACGGATCGGGGCACGGTCGTCTCCGTCCGGGACGACGAAGGCAACCTCTACGTTTATTATCACCTGGGAGCCAGCCTCCCGGCCGGCGTGGCGGTCGGCGCCAAGGTGGAAAACCTTGCCGGCGGCGTCATCGGTTATGTCGGCACGACCGAAGACGCCATGAACACCCACCCGCACCTGCATTTCCAGATCATCCCCCGCGGACAAAGCAAGGCGGTCTCCCCGTTCCCGTCCCTGTCCCATTGGAGCCAGCAGCTCGACCTCACGACGCCGACCGCGCCGTCGGCGTTCGGCAACGATTTCAGCTGGCTGCCTTTTGTCAACCTTCTGACGGGCCTGCAGGACGCTTCCGACGACGTCATCGACGCCGTCCAGGGCGTCCTGCGCGAATACCGCCTGCTTGAATCCGACACCGAACCGGACCAATATCTCCAACTCCTCAAACAACTGCCACCGCATGCCCATCTGCCGTATGTGCTGGCGCGGTGGATCCTGGAAAAAGCCCAATTCAGCCTCACCCCGGCGGCGGCGGACACCCGCCACGCGCCGCTCGTCCGACGCGCCGTGGATCTGACCCGCCAGGTGTGGCCGGAATATCAGCCGGACGATTTCGTCTTCGTCGCCGGCGGGATGGGGAAATCCCTCGGCAAACGCCTCTTCGCCCGGGCGCTCGACACCCGGACCGGTCGGACGAAGATATTGGTCCACGAAGATGTCCTTCAGGATTTGGAGGCCCGGGCGCGGAAACTGGCCGAAACCTCGGGGGCCCAGCTGACCCAGGTGTTGAAACTCCTGCTGGTGGGACTCCTGCATGACCTGGCGGAATCTTCCGGCGTCTCCCACGATGAGATCGAGACGGCCGGCATGAGCCTGACCCGGAACGATTCCCTGGCCTACGAGAACTTCGACGCCATCCTCCGGGCGGGGGAAGACCTGCGGCGCGAAGGCACCGGCACACCGGCCGAAGAAACCCCCGCGGTCCTTCCTCCGGCGCGCGCCATGGCCCCCGTCAAGATCGTCAGCGCCGTGCTTTACACCGCGGCGATCTCCGGCCTGGCCGCCGCGTTCAGCGCCCTCTTCACCTTGAACCTGCCGGCCCTGGTCCTCTTCGGACTGCCGGCCTTGCTGGTGGCGGTGCCGTTCACCGTCCAAGCCGCGCAATACCTCCGGCTGTTGACCCACCCGATGAACAAGACCTATTTTGAGACGGGCCGCCGCCTGCGATTCAAACCTTCGGACGAAGCCGTCATCCGCGAAGAGTGGCGCGACATCATCAAACGTCTTTGGAACACGGACGACCTGGCGGCCCTTTATGCCCGCTTCTTGGAAGAGAAGAAACAATTGGACACCGACCTGGCGGCGCTGCACGAAACGGCCCGCGGACTCCAGGGACTTCTCGCCGTCAACCCACGGCATCCGGTGCACCGACAGGAAGCGCTCCATGTCCGACAGGAAATCCTCCGCAAGGAGAACGAAAGCCGCGTGCTGCGCGCCCGCCTGGAACTGAGCGGGCTGGACAAATTCATCATGGAATCGCTCCCGCCGGAAACCTCGCCGCTCGTTGCCCCGGCGGACAAGCTGGCCTACTGGACCGTCATCGACATCTCCAATTTCCAACGCGCCGTGGGTTCCCTGCAGGAGGTCAGTTTCCGCGTCCTCAACCGGTCCAACACCGGCTTCCGCTGGTCGCTGGCCTACGGGCTCGGACTCCTCTTCAACGGCTGGATGGGGAAAGTCTCCCAACGGAAAGCGCCGCCGTTGGCCCAAACGCGCTGGGTCACCCGCAACGGACGGCTGGTCCCCTACATCGAATTGACCCCGGCGCTGCTCTTGAACCGCACCGCCCTGCGCCAGGCCCTCGCCCACGAATGGGGGGAATCCCGGAACCTCGGCGAAGCCACCTCCCTGAAACTGGAAAACCGCCTGGTCCCCGCCGCCTGGACGCACACCCTCTTCAACGGTCCGCTGGCGTGGCTGGACGAAAAAGTGACCCGCCTCCTCGGCTGGGAGCCCGGCCGGGTCGAACAGATCCTCGGCCAACTGGTGATGATCGGCTTCTTCCTGTGGGTCGGTTCGCTCCTCGCCGTCAAATCCGGCGCCGCGGTGCTGATGGGGGCAACCATCAAGACAACGGACAATGTCGACTTCTACGAACCGGAGACAGCCCGGACCCGGTCCCAAGACGAAGTCCTCGGCCTGCTTTCAAGCCACGCCGCCATCCTGACAAAAATCATCAACCATCTGGTCAAAACGGGAACCCACGTGGTGGGCATACAAGATTCGCGCTGGGAAAACGGCAAGCTGCACCTCTTCATCTCTTCCAGGAACGCGCAGGAGTTCTCGTCGGTCCTGAAGCGGGGAGAAAGTTTCGCTCTGAGCAATGACCCGCGCGCGCCCAAATACCGCATTGAGAAATTCGATCATTCGACGGGCCGGCTCACGGCGGTGCCGGCAAACGACAACGCGCCGTCCCGCGGCCCGCCGTTCGTCAACACGATTTATTTCATCCCCAACACCGCTTCGGAAAACATCCAGCGGGAACGGCTGGAAAACATCGCCCGTGAAATACGCACGAACGGATTGACCCATTCGCCGCTGATCAATCATGTCCTCGGACTCGCCAAACCCGCCAAGCCGATGACTTTGCGCAAGGTGGAAAATTCCCTTAAAGCCGTCCACTTTTTCGACAAGAACGTCGAGAACGATCCGTCGCAGCGAATCGTCGTCGGTTTGTCGCTGCGAATGCTCCAACACCCGGAACAAAAGCTTCTCCTCGTGAGAGGCCCCCCGGGAACGGGCAAAACCACCACCGCCCAAGAAATTATCCGTCAAGCCACGGCCCAAGGGTTGCGCGTGCTCCTCGTCTCTCAGATGAACCAGGCGGTGGACAACGCCCTGCAAGCCTTCGTTGATTCCGACTTCCCCGCCTTGCGCGCCAGCAACGATCCGCCGGAAACGATGCGTGAGTATGGGACGAGCCGTCTCTGGATGGGCAATCCCTCCGAAGATTCAGGAACGGCCCTTTTCCTCCAACGCTTCGCCAAAACAGAAAAGGGCGGTTTCGTCGTCGGCGCGACCAACGTGGGCGCCGTCACAACGCATGTCAATCAGAAACTGGCCCAATTGCTCAACAAAGGGACCTTCGACCTCGTCATCATGGACGAAGCCAGCCGCGACAACCTCGCCGGCAGCCTCTTGCCGCTGACCCTGGCAAAAAAGGCCATTATCATCGGCGACGAACACCAATTGCCGACCTACCCGATGGCGGGCATGAACGCCGGCCAAGCGTCTCAAGAACTTGACGTTGACGCCCCGCACTACAGGGATTTCAACATGAGCCTCTTCGAGCGGCTCCTCGCCTCGCGGCAGGCCACCGTCGCCATGCCGTCGGTCAACCGCCGCTCCCATCCGTTGATCGCCAAATTCATCAGCGTCATCTTCTATGCGGGCCGGCTCGAAACGAAACCCTGGGAAACGGCGCGGCCGGATACCCTGGTCATTAAGGACACCTCCCGAATGGGGATGTGGGAGGAAAAAGACGCGAACAATTCGGTCTTCAACGTCGGGGAGGCCGGACTGATCGTCGACGCCTACGGGGAACACCTCCGGGCCGGCAACAGCGCCGACAATGTCACGATCATCTCCCCTTACATGGCGCAAATCGCCCTGATCAGTCGAATGATCCGTCAACGGGGATTGCCGGTCCCGGAAACCACCACCGTGGACGCTTTCCAGGGCGGGCAGAACAAGGCGATTTTCGTCTCGCTGGTGCGCAGCAAAGAGGAGCGCCGCATCGACGAAACCGTCGCCCCGACGGAAATCGGATTCCTCCAGGACATCCGCCGCTTGAACGTGGCGCTCTCCCGGGCGCAAAACAGTCTCTTTATCGTCGGGGACTTCGACACCCTTTCCAACGCGCGCCGCCCCGAAGCCGCGAAAACCTTCGCGGCGATACGGGCTTTCTATCAAAAGGAAGTCGCCGAAGGGGCCTACGCCGCCGCGGCCCAGGCCCCTTCCGTTTCCGAGCGGCATCTGGTCCGGGCCCTGTCGGTCGTCCCCGTCTTCCCGTCGATGATAGAAACCGTGCGTGGGTTCGTCCCGCCGGCGGATTCCACCGTCGTCGTCCCGCTGATCATCGCCCTCGTGGCCACCCTCGCGTTTGCCGCGGGGTTCCTGTTGCTCGTCCGCTCTGTCGTTCCGGCAATCCTCCGCGGTCTCAAGTCCCTGGCGGGATGGACGCTCGAACGGTTCAGCCGCATCCCGTTCGGTGTCCGCCTGTGGCCGAACCGCCTCATCCAGGACCAGACCTGGGCGCAGGCCCTCACGGCGGAACCGGTCCTGCCGGTCGGGCTGGAAGGACGGGGCTATCCCAGCCTCGCCGGCCTCCAACACGACGTTTTTATGGCCGGACGCGATGTGCTGAAAAATGTGAAGCTCGCCAGCGGGCCGCTCATCCCCTACGACCGCTCCGACGCCGGGACCCTGCGCGTCTCGGTGAGCGGCGCCTCGGTGACGCTGACGTCGTCCGCGGCTTTTCTGGACTCCTTGCAACAAAAACTTTCCATGCCGGACCGCTTGGGACGACTCCTCGGCCGCGCCGCGGACCTGCTGCACCTGCGAGCGCTGGCGTCGACGCCCGCGCGGTGGCGGCGCAGCCTCCTCTCCGCCCTCCAACATTACGGCAATCCCAGCCTGGACGACCTGCAAAACCTGCTGCTGTCGCCCATCTTGGAAAACCCGGAACAACGCGAATATCTCCGTCTGGCCATCCAACAGGAGGCGGCGGGGGCTTTCGGTCAATTGCGCGGCGTGAGCGTGGAAATGTGGAGCGACCGTGTTCTCCGGGACCCGACCCTCTTTGAATCCATCGGCGACAACGCGCTAAAAACGGCGCTGGTCCGGGCGATGTTCGAGAAAGCGCGGATATGGCGCCTGCAAACACCGCAGGGCGAAGAGTCCGTGCCTCTCGCCGTGCTGGCCCAGCGGCGCTTCCTCAACCTTTCGCTGCCCAACCCGCCGGCCGTTCGGGTCGTCTCCGGAACTGAAATTTTCCGGGCCCACCGGCCGGGCGCCGCCCGCACCGACGCCTCCCAGGACCCCTACGAGCTTTATCTGGAAGACGAACACGTCATCCTATTGAACGGGGACCGTCTGAAGACCTTCGACGACTATCTGGCCTATTATCTCCACGGTCTCGGCCACGCCACCCTGTCGCAGGCCATGAAGACCCTGGGCCTGGCGGAGAAACAGAACCCGCAGACCCGCTTGATCCACGAAGGGTGGGCCGAAGATTTCCTGCAGTCCACCCTGCAGTCGCTGGCGGGGGCGTACCGCGAACCCGCCACCGGACGCAGCGCCGGATACGACCTCGTGGCGCTGATCCACCAACTGCGGCTCTATCGCAGCACCGAATCCGCCCCCGAAGCTTTGGCCGGCATGGCGTTGTTCCAGACCCTCCGGGAATTCGTCGATGAGACCACGTGGTATGAGCGCGTCCTTCCCGCCCTCTACGAGATCATGGGCGGTCGAAAAGACATCGCCGACCTGCTGCAGACCCTGCCGAACCGGCCGGGGGTGGGCTCGGCGGAAACCGCCGACGGTCAGGACCTCGGCGCCGTGTTGCGTTCGCGCCTGCTCCGCGCCGGAGAGGACCTGGCCGCGGGGTTCGCGCCCCAATCCCTCCGCTCACTGACCTCCCCGCGCATCGCCGCCGATGAAACGGCCGCCGGGCAGGAACCCGTCTCCCCCGCCGTGGAATGGGCGAAGTCACAGAACCCGCACGAACCTTTGACGGCGCTCCCGGAACTCGCCGTCCCGAACCTGGCCGCCGGAGAACTGCGCGTGGTGGGATTCTCCGCCGATTCCTTCCTCGAAGAGATCTGGTCGGCCGGGAAGAACAAGGTCGGCGTCCGGTTTGAGACCTTGGGCGTGCTCAGCACCCTGGAACAGATGGCCGTCACCGCCGGCCCCGCCAAACGGCTCCAGTTCGTCCTCTATTACGACATGAACCGCATCCCCATGGATAGCGATGTCCTCCTGAACACGATCCTGGCGCTGGCCCCCGGCCTGAAGGATTCCTTGCTGATCGTCAGCTCCGAGGACGTCCGCAAAGCCAAGGGGAACCTGGTGGACGCCATGACCCAGGTCCTCCAACAGAACAACCGGCTCACCTCCGACTCGCCCAAATTCGAGTTCGTCCTGACCGACAAGGCCCAACTCGAAATGTGGGAGGCCGCCCTCTCGGACGAACAACGTTCCCAGATCCGCTGGATTCTGCTGATGCCCAAGGAACTGCAGAACCAGGTCCTCTCCACCGCCCTGGGCGTGGCCATCGGGGTGCATGGCTCCTCCGCCGAATGGCTGAGGAACTACATCAAAGCCACCTACAAGGGCGCCGCCGCGCAGGTGCTCGAGTCCCTGGAACGCTCCCGCAACGATGGCCAGCGTTACCTTGAACTCCCCGCCCGCGAAGCCGAAGATTCCTATCTGGACAAACTGGGAGAAGAACGCATCATCGACATCCAGGCGTAAACCCTCGCCGGCCCCAACCATTTTTTAAAGACCCTTGTTCAATCGCGGTTTATCTGTTATATTTGAACCGTTGTTGACAGTTGTCAGCCAGAAAGGGAGGCCGTACGCATGCCAGTTACCGCCAACAACATGATGGGACTCGTCATCTTGAGTCTCGGAGTGCTGGGAATCATCATTAGTTTTCTTATCACCGACAGAAAAAAATATCTTGTGGCCATGGTTTTGGCCTTGCTCATCGTTGTGACGGGGGCCTATCAGTACGTCAGCACGGGCATCCGCCAGTGGCAGACCGCCCGACGCATCGCCAGCCTGCAAAAACAACAGCGTCTGAACCTGGAAGCCCTCCAGGAACGCCTCCGCCAGGCGCAGCAACAGGCGGTGGAAAAAGGCGGCAGACCGGCGCCGGCCGCCCCCGCCAAAAAGTAACGCATCTTTTCACTTCTTCTTAAAAAGAGGAGACCCTTCCCGGGTCTCTTTCTTTTTTTGTACCCCTTCCCGGGGATGGATTCATTCAAACCTGTCCGCTTAAAAGCGGTATAATAAAAGGGAGGACATGCCCATGCAGACCGCACCCCCCTTATCCCTGGCCGCCGAGATCCAACGCCTGAAGAAAGAACGCGACGCCGTCCTTTTGGCGCACAACTACCAGATCGGCGAAGTGCAGGACGTCGCGGATTTCGTCGGCGATTCCCTCGCCCTCTCCCAACAGGCCGCCAAGACCTCCGCCCGGGTGATCCTCTTTTGCGGGGTCCACTTCATGGCCGAGACCGCCGCCCTCCTCGCCCCGGACAAAACCGTTCTCCTTCCCGTCCTGGACGCCGGCTGTTCCCTCGCCTCCACCATCGAAGTCATGCAGTTGCGTGCCTGGAAAAAGGCCCATCCCGACGCCCTCGTGGTGGCCTACGTCAATTCCACCGCCGAGGTCAAGGCCGAATCGGATTACTGCTGCACCTCCTCCAACGCGGTCAAGGTGGTGGAGTCCCTCCCGCCCGACCGGGAGATATTGTTCGTTCCAGACATGTACCTCGGCCGGTTCGTCCGGGAAAAAACCGGCCGCAAGATCCTCCTCTGGCCCGGCTCCTGCCACGTGCATTACAAGATGAGAGATTTCGACATCGAACGGATGAAAAAGGACCACCCCCGGGCCGAGTTCCTGGTTCATCCCGAATGCGGCTGCCTCTCCTCGGCCCTCCGCTTCGCGGACCACATCGTCTCCACGGGGGGGATGCTCCGGCGCGTGAAGGAATCCCCGTCCAAGGAGTTCCTCGTGGCCACGGAGACGGGCATCCTGCACACCATGAAGAAGCAGTGCCCTGAAAAGAATTTCATCCCCATCAGCGAATCCGCCCAATGCGAATTCATGAAAAAGATCACCTTGGAAAACGTGCTGTGGTCCCTGCAGGACATGAAACACCGCGTCACCGTGCCGCCGGAGGTGGCCGAAAAAGCCCGGCGCGCCATCGACCGGATGATGGCCGTCCCCGGCGTCTGAACCGTCCGCCCTCCGCCAGCGCCTCTCCGCCGTCTCCGAAGAATTGCGCCGTGGATTTCAACGAGGAGAAATTGCTAATATCTTCCGTCTTCGGGAACAAAACAACGTCGCTGTTCGTTGGACAATAAAGGACGCCATGACCCAGAAGAACACCGATCCCGACAAAATTGCCCGCCTCGTGTCCGAGTTGCTCTCCGAGCTGGGGGAAAAACCCGGACGGGAAGGCCTCGTGCGCACCCCCCAGCGGGTCGCCCGCTCCCTTCGGGAGATGACGAAGGGTTATTCCATCGACCTCGACCGTCTCATCAACGGCGCCCTCTTCTCGGAGCCCTACAGCCAAATGGTGGTGGTTCGGGACATCAAGTTCTATTCCCTCTGCGAACACCACCTCCTGCCTTTCTTCGGGGTGTGCCACGTGGCCTACATCCCCGCCGGAAAGATCATCGGGCTCTCCAAGATACCGAAACTGGTGAAGGCCTTTTCCCAACGCCTGCAGGTCCAGGAACGACTTACCAACGAAATCGCGGAGATCATCCAGGAAAAGATCAAGCCCATGGGGGTCGCCGTGGTCATGGAGGCCCGCCACATGTGCATGGAGATGCGCGGCGCCGAAAGTCTCACCAGTCCCACGCTCACCAGTTCCATGCTGGGCATCTTCCGCAAGGACGCTCGCACCCGGGAGGAATTCTTCTCCCTCATCCACAGTCGACAGTCCGCCTAACCAAGGAGGCCCGCCATGCCGATCCAAGAAGGACAAAAAGCCCCGACTTTCACAGCAAAGACCGACGACGGAAAAACGATCTCCCTTTCGGACTTCCAGGGAAAGAACGTGGTGCTGTATTTCTATCCCATGGACGACACCCCCGGCTGCACCAAGGAAGCCTGCGCGTTTCGGGACAAACAGACCGACTTCGGCGGAAAGAACGCCGTCATCCTCGGCGTGAGCCTGGACGGCGCGGCGTCCCACGTCAAGTTCAAACAGAAATACGGTCTGCCGTTCACCCTCATCGCCGATGAAGATGCCGCCGTCTCCAAGGCCTACGGCGTCTATCTCGCGGACAAGAAACGCGCCGCGCGGTGGACGTTCGTCATCGGTCCCGACGGCCTCGTGAAGAGGATATTCCCCGACGTCAGCGTGGACGGACATTGGCAGGAAGTCCTGAATGCCCTCTAGCCGCAAAAGCGCCCCGCCGGCGGTCCTCTCCGTCGATGCCATCCTCTTCGATCTCGACGGGACCCTCGTCGACACCATCGAGGACATCACCCTCTCGCTGAACCACGCCCTCGCGCGCCTCAACAAACCCCCCAAGACCCCGCCCGAGGTGGCCCGCTTCATCGGCGACGGCATCCACGAACTGGTGCACCGCGCCCTCGGCAACAACGGCGACACCGCCGCCCTGGAAGAGGGGATCCGCCTCTTCAAACCGCATTACGACGCCCATTGCGCCGACCACGCCCGGCTTTATCCCGGCGTTCTGGAGATCCTGAACCATTACGCCGACAAAAAAATGGCGGTCGTCACCAACAAGCTGGAGGAGCCCTCGCGGAGGATCCTGCAAGCCCTGAAGATCGACCGGTTCTTCCCGGTGCTCTTGGGCGGAGATTCCTTCTCCGAACGGAAACCGTCGCCGGGCCCCCTGTTGGAAGCCCTTCGCCGGCTGGGGGTTCCTCCGGAGAAGTCCGTGATGGTCGGCGACAGCCCCGGGGACGTGGTCTCGGGAAAAGCCGCCGGCACGTTCACCTGCACCGTCTCTTACGGTTTCCGCACCGCCGAGGAACTGCGCCGGACCCGGCCCGACATTTTCCTGGATTCCCTGGCCGGGCTGCGCCGCCGCCTCCGGTGACCTCCGGCCTGGAAACGCCTCCGCTCCGACGGACAATATCCAAGCGCGCCGGAATCCCGGCACGCTTGGCTTGTCAAGCGCCCAGGAACTTCTTAAAATGAAAAGCTGTGTCCGCGGTGCGGTACCCAAGCGGCCTAAGGGGGAAGTCTGCAAAACTTCTATTCGCCGGTTCAAATCCGGCCCGCACCTCCAATTTTAAAGAAGGTTTAAGGTTAACCGTTGAAAGCGAAACGCGCTCAAAACAGGTCCTATTCCAAAATCCATGCCCGGGCGGGGCTTGGCACGCAATTCCCGGACATCGAATGCTGGGAGAACCAATACCCCGGCTACGTCGTTGATCTTTCTTTCCCGGAATTCACCTCCGTCTGCCCGAAAACGGGCCTGCCGGATTTCGGCGTCATCCGCATCCATTACGCCCCCAAGGATTGGTGTCTGGAGACCAAATCCCTCAAGCTTTACCTGAACGCCTATCGGAACCTGGGGATTTTCACGGAGAACGTGGTGAACCGAATCCTGAAGGACGTGGTACGCTGCGCCCGGCCGCGGTGGGCGGTGGTGGAGGGCACGTTCGTGCCCCGGGGCGGGCTGGAGGCCCGGATCTCGGCGAGTTACGGTCCGGCGCCCGACAGCGACGGCGGCTGCGACTGCCGGTAAAGTCGCCCGGTTTTCCCGCTCCGGAAAAACCAAACTGTTTCAACGGCGTTCATAACAAGAATTTCATCGCTTCGCTGTTTGCGTCGGTTCCAAGCGAAGCTTGGCTCGGTTAGCTCAGCTGGTTAGAGTACCTCCTTGACATG
>JAKLDV010000047.1 GCA_022703335.1 Elusimicrobiota bacterium | reverse complement strand
CCCGTGCGGACGTCCAATCTCGTCGTGCTGGGCCTGCTGGCCTGCGGTACCGCCTGCGTCGTGGTCGACGACCTCGGGGGCGAGCCGGATGGGGCGTCCGAGGCGGTGCTGGCCGCGCCGGTGGACAAGGAGCGCGACTTTTTCGTGGTCACCGGCAAGCCGAAGGACATCATGAACAACGTCGGCGTGTATTTCGACCCGGAGGACATGTCCACCAAATTGGAGGTTTACCTGGCCGATCCGGGCCAGTGGCTGTTGATCGAAGGGCAGCTCTCGGTGGACAAGGCCCCGAACGCGTACAAGACCTATTCCGGCTACGCTCTGAAGGCCAAGTCGGTCAAGAAGATCTCGAAATAGACCGGAACGGCCCATGGCCTCGCTGCGGGAACTGCGTCGGAAGGTCAAGAGCGTCAAGTCGACGCAGCAGATCACCAAGGCCATGAAGATGGTGTCGGCGGCCCGGCTGAGGCGGGCCCAGGGGCGCATCCTCTCGGCGCGGCCGTTCGCTCAGAAGATGGAGACCCTGCTGACGGATATCTTTTCCGCCGTGGCCGAACCGGGACAGTCCGGCGCGGCGGTGCGGACGGTGTTGGGGCACCCGCTCCTGGCGGAGAGAAAGACCGGCCCGCGGGGACTGGTGTTGATCACCGCCGACAAGGGTCTGTGCGGTTCCTTCAACACGAACCTCATCAAGAGGGGTTTGGAATTTCTGCGGGAGAACGAAGGGGAGACGGTCGAACTTTTCTGTGTGGGTCGGAAGGGCCGCGATTTCTTCCGCCGCATGAAAGTGGCCGTCCGAGGGGAATACGTCAACATTTTCAACCAGCTCTCCTACGCTCACGCGGAGCTCATCGGCCGGGACGTGACGGATTTCTTCGTCAACCGGCCGGCGCGGGACGTGACGGTCATCTACAACGAATTCAAAAGCGTGATGCAGCAGAGGCCGGTGAGGTCCGTTTGGCTGCCGTTGACGCCGCCGGTCCCGGCCTCGGTGCGGCCCGCGGCCCCGGATTTCCTTTACGAGCCCGCCCGGGAACGGCTGCTGGAGTCCCTGTTCCCCCGCGCGCTGAAGGCGCAGATTTTCAGGGCGTTGATGGAGTCGGCGGCGGCCGAGCTGGCGGCCCGCATGACGGCCATGGAGAACGCCACCCGCAACGCCAAGGAACTGATCGAGAGCCTCACGCTCTATGCCAACAAGCTCCGGCAGGCCGCGATCACCAAAGAGATTTCCGAACTGGTGGGGGGCGCCGAGGCGCTGCAGTAGGACGGGATTTGCCCGAGGGACAGAAAATGGAACGTCGTCGGTTTCGCCGGATCCCGGCGGACATGTTGGTGGAGTTGCACGACGTGGGCGGACAATCGGCCCGCGGCCGCGCCCAGGTGCGTAACTTCAGCATGGGCGGCATGGCGGTGGAGGGGCACGTCCCGCTCCGCTCCGGAGAGACGCTTTTTTTGAAGGTGAACGTCCCCATCGAGTTCCTGGGCAAAGTGGTCTATATGAGGAGCCGCGGGGGACGGATGAATTACGGGATCCGGTTCCAGAACATCGGTTTTTTCGACAAGCTCCGGCTGCGCCGTTACGTGACGGCGAAGTTCGGCCGGGAGATCGAACGCGAGTGATTTTAAGGGAGGGCATGTGAATCAGGGAAGAGTGGTTCAGGTCATCGGTCCGGTGCTGGACCTGGAGTTTTCTCCGGGGTCCTTGCCGGCGATCCACAACGCCGTGCGGGTGCCGCACGAATCGGGCGGGGAACGGCGCCTCCTCACCGTCGAGGTGGCCCAGCATTTGGGCGACAACATCGTGCGGGCGGTGGCGCTCGGCCCCACGGACGGCCTCCGGCGCGGCCTGGCGGCGGAAGACACCGGCGCCCCCATCTCCGTGCCCGTCGGCAAGGAATGTCTCGGCCGGCTGATGGACCTTCTGGGGGAACCCAAGGACCACCGCGGCCCGCTGAAAGGTTCCACGCGGCTGCCCATCCACCGCGCGCCGCCGGCTTTTGTGGACCAGACCACCACCCCGCAGGTGTTCGAAACGGGCATCAAGGTCATCGATCTGTTGGAGCCGTACATGAAGGGCGGCAAGGTGGGCCTGTTCGGCGGCGCCGGCGTGGGCAAGACCGTGGTGATCATGGAACTCATCAACAACGTCGCCAAACAACACGGCGGGGTGTCGGTGTTCGGCGGCGTGGGAGAGCGGAGCCGCGAGGGCAACGACCTCTGGCTGGAGATGCAGAAATCGAAACTTTCCGACGGCCAGACGGTGCTCTCCAAGACCGTGCTGGTTTACGGCCAGATGAACGAGCCGCCGGGCTCGCGGTTGCGGGTGGGCCTCTCCGCCCTGACGCAGGCGGAATATTTCCGCGACGTCGAGGGGCAGGACGTGCTCCTTTTCATCGACAATATTTTCCGGTTCACCCAGGCCGGCTCGGAGGTGTCCGCCCTGCTCGGCCGCATGCCGTCGGCGGTGGGATACCAGCCCACGCTCGGGACGGAGATGGGGGAACTGCAGGAACGGATCACTTCCACCACGAAAGGGTCGGTGACGAGCGTGCAGGCCATCTACGTGCCGGCGGACGACCTCACGGACCCCGCGCCGGCCACCACCTTCGCCCACTTGGACGCCACCACGGTGTTGTCCCGCCCCATCTCGGAGCTGGGCATCTATCCGGCGGTGGACCCGCTCGACTCCACCAGCCGCATCCTCGATCCCAAGATCGTGGGCGATGAGCATTACGCGGTGGCCCGTTCGGTCCAGCGCATCCTCCAGCGTTACAAGGACCTGCAGGACATCATCGCCATCCTGGGCATCGACGAACTTTCCGACGAGGACAAGACCGTGGTGCTTCGCGCGCGGAAGATACAGAAGTTCCTTTCCCAGCCGTTCCACGTGGCCGAGGAGTTCACCGGCCGGGCCGGACGGTACGTCCCGCTCAAGGAGACGGTCCGCAGTTTCCGCGAGGTGGTGGAGGGCCGGTGGGACCATCTGCCGGAACAGGCGTTTTTCATGGCGGGCGGCATCGACGAAGTGGTGGAAAAAGCAAAGTCGTTGGAATCTTAAAAAACGAACAGGGAGACTATCGTGAACGATCAGGGAATCAGCGGAGAAGTGGCGGGGAGGGGATTGTCTTTGAACAGCCTGTGGGCCTGGGCGGTGCGTTTGGTGACGGCGCCGAAACAGTTCTTTTCCGCGCTGGCCAAGGAGGGGGGATACGCCACGCCGATCCTCTATGCGCTGTTCTGGCTGTACGTGTCCACGGTCTTGGAACTGATCATCGGCCGGCTTCGGACCTCGCCGGTGCGGCTCGGCTGGACGGCGGAGATCGTCTGGCTCGTCTTCGGGCCGTTCATCCTGTTGGGGATGGGGTTCCTGGTGTCGGCGGTGCTCTTCGTGCTGTGGCACCTCATGGGGTCCAAGGAGAACTACGCCACCGCGTTCCGGTGCTGGGCGGTCATCTCGCCGCTCGCGGTGTTGGGGGCGGTGCTGGGGCTCGTCCCGTTCCTGAACGCCCTGGCCTTCCTCTACGGCGTGTTCCTTTTGATCATCGCGTCCATGGAGACCCACAAGATTTCGCCGAAAAAAGCGTGGGCGGTGTTCGGCGCGATCGGCGTCGCCTTCGTGATATTAATCCTGGCGACCGCGAACATCCGTTCGGAACTGGAACGTCAAGGGTATCTCAATCAGCCGGGGATGCCCGGCGGCGTTCCTCCGTTTGCGGGCCAGGAGGCGGGGGAGCCTCCATCCGTGGAGAACGTGGCGAACGAGATACAGAGACAGATCCAGGAACAGATGGCCAAGCAGGGCGCTCCGGCCCCGGCGGCCAAGAAAAAATAATCGGTCATGGCCCGGCCATTTCCCCTCAGCGTCGTTACGCCCGAGAAGGTGTCGTGGGAAGGGAACGTGGATTCCCTGGTCATCCCTGCGCACGAGGGCCAATTGGGGATCTTGCCGGGCCATGCGCCGCTTTTGGCGCAGTTGACGCCGGGGGTGGTACGGATCCGGCAGGGCGAGGAAACACGCCTGCTGGCGGTGTCCGGCGGATACGTGGAAGTTTTCGGCGGCAAAGTGTCGCTGTTCGCCGAAACCGCGGAACTGGAATCGGAAATTGACGCCGAGCGCGCCCGTCAGGCCGTATCGAAGGCCCGTTCCGACCTGCGCGGCGGCGCCGGGGAACCGGGCGGTTCGGAACAGACCATGGCCGCCCTGCGGCTCGCCCTGGCCCGCCTGAGGGTGGCGGACCGGCTCCGACGGCCGCCCCCGCATTCACATTGAGGAAGACCGCATGAGTTCTCAGGAAAACAAACAGTCGAAATCGGGCCTTCGCCGCGTCACCATGAAGGACGTGGCCGAGCATTGCGGCGTGTCCCTTTCCACGGTGTCCCTGGTGCTTTCGGGAGACCAGCGGATCCCGCCCGACACCACCCAGCGCGTCCTGGAGGTAGTCAAGGCGCTCGGCTACCGGCCCAACCTCATCGCGCGCAACCTCGCCAAACAGCGTTCGCGCACGCTGGGCGTGGTCCTGCCGGACCTGGGCGCGGTGGTGGATCACTCCTTTTTCACCGAAGCCCTGAAAGGGGTCTATTCGGAAACCTCCCGTCAGGGATACCGCCTGCTCCTGGAGATCGCCACGCCGCAGTTCCTCTCCCGCCGGTTCTATCTGCGGCTCCTCAAGGAGAATTCCGTGGACGGCATCGTCTATCTGGGCACGACGCTGAAGGACGATTTCCTTCGGGAGATCGAGCCGTATCAATATCCTTTTCTGATGGTGGGCGGGTATCTGGACGACGCCCAACTCTCCTACGTGGCGGTGGACAACGAGGCGGGCGCCCACATGGCCACCAAACACCTGATCGATCTGGGCCACCGGCGGATCGGCCACATCGCCGGGTCGGCCGCCGTTTCCTCGGCGCGGGACCGCCTCCGCGGGTATCGCCGCGCCCTGGAAGAGGCGGGGATCCCCTTCGAGCCGACGTTGGTGGTGGACGGCCACTACAAGGCGGACGTGGCCCAAGAAGTCTGCCGCGGCCTCTTGGCCAACAAGGTAACCGCCGTCTACGCGGGCAGCGACTGGATGGCCTCCGGCGCCTTCCGCGCCATCAAGGAAGCGGGACTCCGCATCCCGCAGGATGTCTCCGTCATCGGATCGGGCGACCTGGACCTGGCCCGTTTGGTGGAACCGCCGCTCACCACGGTGAAATACGACATTTCGATGGTGGCGGCCGACGGCACGCGCCGCATCATCCAACAGATCGAGAGCGGGGAACCGCCGGCCGTGTTCCAGGAGAAATATCCGGTGCAACTCATGGTCCGTCAGTCCTCTTCCCCCCCAAAAAACGTCTGATTTCCGGTAACTTTTACAGATTTTTTACAACCAGGTCAGCCGACCTTAACGGGCTTATGTTACCGTGTTTTTGTCAGCCCTGAAAAGGGAGAGAGTTCAGGGCGGACCACGCGTTTGAGGTGTTTTTGTGCCGGGAAACCGTTGTGGGGCGGATCCGGTTTTTTCGCCCGTCAAAACAGCGCCGAGAGAAAGGATCATCGCGCGAGATGAAAAAGATACTGGTGGTGGACGACGACAAAAACCTGGCGGAACTGATCGCCGAATTTTGCCGTGACGCCGGGCTGGACACCCGATTCCTCACCGACAGTTCCAAAGCGGTGGAACTGGCCGCGGAATGGAAACCCGACCTCATCACCCTGGACATCGAGATGCCGGGGGTGGACGGCATCGAAGTCCTGCGTCGTCTCCAGGGAGACGAGCGCACCAACCGGATCCCCGTGGTCATCATCTCGGTGGTCGCCAAGGGCGCGCTCACCGAAGGTATTTTGAAAGGCGCGCGGATGGTTTTTGAGAAGCCGCTTCGGTTCCAGAAACTCATCAAGCAGCTGCAGGATTTGTTGTCCCGGCCGGCCCAGGCCGACGCCGAATCGGTCCATTTCGAGCCCCATCTCCGGACCAGCGCCCCCTGACCCGTCCCGCACGTCCGGTCTCCGTTGGAAACCCCTGAACAAGGGGTTTTTTTGTTGGTGGAATCTCTGACGGGAGAAAATGTTAAAATCCCACCGGCAGAGGCCGAGGGGAGGCTTGTTTCGCCCTCGAGACCGCCCGAACCCATGAAAAAAATTTTCCCCGCGAGCCTGTTCCTGATTTTTTTCGGCTTTTACGCGTATCTGTCGTTCCCGGCCCTTTCCTCTTTCCGTGACGCCGGCGATTTCAGCGCCGCCGCCCTGTCGTTCGGCGTGCCGCATCCGCCGGGATATCCGTCCTACGTCCTTCTGGCGAAATTTTTCCAACCCTTCCTGTCCGGCAACCCCGCCTATCGGGCCAACATCGTCTCCGCTTTTTGCGGCGCCGGGGTCGTCCTGCTCGTCTTCTTGAGCTTGAGCCGGTTTTGCGGTCTCGCCGCCTCTCTGCTGGGAGCGCTGTTCATCGGTTTTTTCTCGCCGCACATGGCCCAGAGCGGTCTTTCCGAGATCTATGGGCTCAATGCTCTGTTCGCCGCCCTCCTCCTCTGGGGAGCGTTCTTTATCCCGGCTCTTTCCCCGTCGGCACGCACGCGGGGGTGGGTGGGTCTGGGGCTTCTGGGAGGGATGGGGATGGGGAACCATCAGACCCTCCTGGCCGTGGGGCCGTCGGTCCTTTTATTGTTGTGGCGTGAGCGCGGAAGCCTGGTCCTTCACCCCCGCTTTGTCCGCGTCGTGTTGGCCGCCGCCGGGCTGGGGCTGGCCGTTTATCTCTTGTTACCGCTCCGCGCCGCCGCGGAGGCGGTTCAGGTGTGGGGCGAACCGGACACCTGGAACGGTTTTTGGGCGATGTTCACCCGGGCCGATTATGGAACCGGCACGCTTTCGTCCCTGTATTCCACGGCCTCGCCGGCGATGGGATTGGCGTTTTGGTTCCGTGTGTGGGGCCGCCGGTGGGGGGCGTGGGCGGTGGTGCTGCAGTTGGCGGCCGCCGTGTGGCTGTTCCGAAAGGAAAACAGAAAGGTGTGGGGCGCCCCGGTGCTCTTGCTGTGGATTTTTTCCGGCCCGGTGTTCGCGTTGTTGGCGCGATTGCAGCCGGCGGAACATTCCGAGGCCGTTCTGTCGCCGGCCCTGGTCCTGCCCGGCCTGGCGGCGGCGTTGGGGATGGGATTTTTTTTGGAGGCTCTCTTGAAACGCAGACGTTTTCTGGCGGTCCTCGGACTGCTCGCCGTGACGCTGTTCGTCGTGGGCCGGGGTGTTCCCGCCGTCCTGAGCCAGCGGCAGCGGTGGAACCTGGTCTCGATGGATTACGGGAGGAACCTGTTCCGGACGGTCCCGCCGGCCTCGGTTCTGTTGATGATCTCGGACACCTCCGTTTTTTCCGCCGCCTATTCCCAGGCGGCGGGCGCCCGGTCGGATGTGCGTCTTCTGGTGGATGCCTCTCCGTCGTGGCGGTGGCGGCAATATCGCCGCCGCTTTCCGGATCTGTTCAGCGCGGGGCAGGAGGACGGGGGAATGGAACTGCTTCGGCGCCAGTCGGGCCGGGTGGGCCTGTTCACCGAGGGCATCCAGCCGAAATTCGTGGAGTCGCTCCACCCCTACGGGCTGGCGGCCGCTGTGGAATGGCCGAAACGCACCCCGGCCTGTCTGGACCGGATGGAGGAATCGCTCCCGTTGTGGGGGTTCTATGTCCGCCGGCTCCCGTCGGCCGCGGTGCTGCGGGCCGATTATTACACCCGCACCCTTCTGAAAACGGTGTCCTCCGGCGGGTTCAACGCCGGCCTCTTGCTCCACGAGGGCGGCCGCCGGGAGAGCTCCCTCGCTTTTTACGCCCGGTCGCTCTTTTGGAATCCGGAACGGATCCTGCGGTGGGCGGAGATCTTTTGATGGCCTTGTCGACGGAAGAGGCGAAGACCGGGGGTTCGTTTGCGGCGGCCGGACTGTTCCTGGCGGCTTTCGCCGCCTATGGGACGGGCGCCATGCCGTCCTTGTACGGCGGGGACAGCGGCGAACTCATCACCTCCGCGTTGGCGCTGGGTGTTTCGCACGCTCCGGGGTATCCCCTGCACGCGCTGATGGGGAAACTGTTTTCAAACGTGCTCCCGTGGGGCGGGCCGGCCTATCGCGTGAACCTGTTTTCGGCGTTCCTGAGCGCCGCCACGGGGGTCGTCCTGTTTTCGGCCTTGCGGGACCTTCTGAAAAACGCCGTGGCCGGGGCGGCCGGGGCGTTGGTCTACGCGGCCCTGCCCATCGTGTGGGACCAGGCCCAGGGCACGGAAGTCTTCGCGTTGAACAATCTGTTGGCCGCGCTGTTGATCCTTTTTTTCGTCCGCGCGTTTCCGTCCGACGGCCGGCTCCGGCCCCGCTGGCTGGCCGGCGGGGGTTTTCTCTACGGCCTCGGTTTGGCCAATCATCAGACGCTCGTCTTCCTGGCTCCGGGTTTTGTGTGGGCCGCCGGGCGGTTCTTCTGGGAACGGGGCGCCGGCGCGGCGGAGAATCTGAAACGCGCGGCGCGCTCCGCGACCGATTGGCTCCCGGCCGCGACGGCGTTCTTCCTCCTGGGTCTTTCCGTGTATCTGTATCTGCCCTTGCGCGCCGCTCGGCATCCGCCGGTGAATTTCGGCGACCCGCACACGCTCCGGCGGTTCGTGGACGTGTTGACCCGGAAAGAATTCGGCCGGCTGGAACTCCATCCCGCGGCCTTGCCTTTCCATACGGCGGGGACGGTCGCCGCCCAGTTGAAAAGTTTTTTCCGTCAGAACGTCGCCGCGGGCGGCGGGTTTGTCCTGGCGCTGGGTTTGTTGGGGTTTCTTTTGAGCTCGAGGAGGCCGGACCCCGCGGCCGACGTCCGCCGCGCGACGTCTTCCGTCTCTCGTGGGGCCTGGCTTCTTTTTTGGATCCTGCCGGGCCCGTTCTTTTATGTTTTTTCCAACCTCTCGCCGTTCAATACGCTGGCCCAGTGGCGGATGGAACGGTTCCTCCTGTTGCCGATGCTGTTTTTGGCTGCGGGCGCGGCCTTGCTGACGGAACGCCTTCTGTCGAAACGGCGCACGGGGCTGGCGATCGTGCTTCTGGGCGCGGTGTGCGTGGAACAGGTTTTTTTTAGGCCGCATCCGTGGTTCCGGTGGAACCTGGGGTTCCGCGATTTCGGGCGGAACCTCTGTTCCTCGCTGGAGCCTCGGTCGCTGCTGTTGATCGACCGGGTGATGTTCGACGAACCCACCTCCTGCCTGATGAACCGGTTGCTGGTGGAGAGACAGCGCCCGGACGTGCGCCCGATCTATCGGCCGGGGACGCTCTTCGAGCTGTTTTACGGGGAGGACATTCTGGAGATCCACCGGGACCGGCGATATCACCGGCAACAGGAACGGGAGGACGCCCTGTGGCGGACGCTGGACCGGCCTTTGTCGGTGATGGCGTTCGTGCGGGACAACCTGCCGCCGGGGGATTTCGTCCTCAACGGACTTCTTTTTCAGGAAAAAAAGACGGGCCGGCCGTCGGATTTTTATATTTGGCGCGGCCGGGGACCGCATTCGCCCGACGACTATCCCTCCCGGTTGATCCGGGTCCATTATCCCTATCTGGCCGCGAAGGCGGGGTTTGAGGAGAACGACGTGGCGGGAGCGGAACGGTACAGCGCGGAGTCTCTCTACGTGGGACGGGACATGGAGTGGCTGTTCTCCAACATCGGGTCTTTGTGGAGCCGCTGGGAGCCTGTGGCGCCGGAACTGAAGGTGCGGGCGATGAGGGAGTCCGGGCGGGCTTTTTCCCGGGCCGTGGGCACCGACCCGTTTTTCCCGCAGGGGCAGTTCGGCGCCGGGTATGTGGAACTCCAGCGGAAAAACTATGCGGGGGCGGTCGACGCGTTCGCGGCCGCCGCGCGCCTGCGGCCGGATTGGCCGGAGGCCCACTACATGCTGGGGTTGGCGTACAATTTCAAGGGACTTCGGGCGGAGGCGCGGCGGGCGTGGGAGCGGTTCCTGGCGCTGGACCCCCGTTCGGCGTTGGCCTCCGATGTCCGGCGCGAACTGTCCGGTTCCTGAGGGACGGCGGTCTATATAGGAAGAGGATCGGCCGACCGGATTTTATGGAAAAGGAGGGGATTGTCGCTTAAAAACAAGTAAATCGATTTCAGCTTCCCACCGGTTCTCGACGTCGCGGCGGGACCTGTAACACAGGTCCCGTGTTGCCGCTCGGCAACGTCCCGGTTTGTCGGACGGGGCACGTGTTCGGTGGTGGGGGCCGAAGGAGGCCGAGAAGCTGCTTGCCCTCAAGGGATACTCACTGAAAATGAAAACAGGGGAACGGATGATCCGTTCCCCTGTTTTTTAGCATCCGCAGCCAGGGCCGAACATGGAGGCCTCCCATTTTTTGAGGTTAAAGATCGTTTTCACCCATGACAACGCCGAGGGAGCCGAAAAGTTCCCGAAAAAATCAGTTTTTTTGCAGGGCGTGGTAAAAAGTCAACCAACCGACGTAGGCGAATCCGCCCAGAAACAGGCCGATGAGAGGCAGGGTCATCCAGGCGGCCGTCCCCGAAAGGCTCTGGTAGAGCGTGATGAGGAGATAAACGGCGAGGAGGGCCTCCACCAGGCCGGTGCGTTTTCGGGCGGCGCGGTAGCGTTTGTTGCGCCAGGTGTCCTGCCGGGTCTGGATGTTGAATTTGGCGGTGCGGCGGAATTCGGTGGGGATGGAGCAGAGGGCTTCCCACACGGCGCGGGTGTTGTTGAAACACATGCCGATGCCGAACGCCAGCAGCGGCGGCAGGTCGGCGAGGGAAAAACGCGCCGCTTTCGTCTCCCGCTGCACCACCGCGTAGAACGTGGTGATGGACAGCGCGGTGAGAAGGAAGACGAAGAATTCGAGCAGGTTGACGGCCTGGGGCCAGGCCAGGGTGTTGCGCGCCATCAGGCTGGGCAACAGGAGCAACGAGAGCGCGAACATGAGGCAATAGCCCAGGTTGGAGGTCAGGTGGACGGTGCTTTCGAGTTTGACGAAGAAGGGGAGCGGACTTTTCCAGATGGCGGGGAGCACTTTTTTGGCCACCTGCAGCGCCCCCTTGGTCCACCGGTGCTGTTGCGAGCGGAAGGCGACGATGTCCACCGGCAGTTCGGCGGGGCAGACCACTTCCGGGAGGAACAGGAATTTCCAGCCCCGGAGCTGGGCCCGGTAGGAGATGTCCAGGTCCTCGGTGAGGGTGTCGTCGGCCCAGCCGCCGGCGTCCTCGATGGTGCGGCGCCGCCAGACGCCCGCCGTGCCGTTGAAATTGAAGAACGCGCCGGAACGGTTCCGCGCCGTGTGCTCCAGCATGAAATGGCCGTCGAGGAAGAGCGCTTGGGCCCGGGTGAGGAAGGAGTAGTCGGAGTTGAGGTGGCCCCAGCGGGTCTGCACCATGCCGATGCGCTCCTCCGCAAAATGGGGGATGGTGCGGCGGAGGAAATCCGGCGACGGGAGGAAGTCCGCGTCGAAGATGGCGATGAACTCGCCGTGGGCGTAGCGCAATCCTTCGGCCAGCGCCCCGGCCTTGAACCCGTTGCGGTGTTCCCGGTGGAGGTATTGCACGGGGAACCCCTCCCGCCGGCGTTCCTCCACAAGACCGCGGGCCAGCTCGCGGCTTTCGTCGGTGGAGTCGTCCAGGAGCTGTATCTCCAGGCGGTCCTTCGGGTAATCGAGCCGGCAGACGGCGTCGATGAGGCGCCGCACCACGTAATATTCGTTGTACACCGGCAGCTGCACGGTGACCATCGGCCAGGAAACGGGAGAGAACGGTGTCGGCAGGGGGGGCGCTTTTTTATAGTGGCGCCAGTAGAGGTAAAGGATCCAATAGCGGTGCACCCCATAGAGGGACAGAAGGAAAAGGATGAGGATGTAGGCGGCGATAACAATATAGCTTGTCGTCATTCTTCGTTCACGCGCGGGAGGTGTCCCGTCATTGGCGGCAGTTTAGAAGTTCTTGACGAGAGTTTCAATACGTTTTTTAAGAGTTTCCGGGCACGGAGCGCCGCCGGCGCGTCGGAGCCTCTCGAGGAGGCGCTTCTCGAACGTCACGCGGTCGTAGCAGTGGCGGCATTTCTCCAGGTGCTCCCGTATTTCGTCGCTCAGCGCGTCCGTGACGTCGTGGGTGTTGAGATATTCGTAGATGTGGTGCAGCACTTTGTCGCAGTTCGACACCTTCCTCACCGTCCTTTCATGCGGATTTCACGTTTTCGGTCCCGGGCTTCGACTTGAAAAAATAGTTGAGGGGTTTCACCCACCGGGGCGAGTCGCCTCCGTTGTGTTTGACGATCCCGGCGTCTTCGGCGTGTTTCCAGAGGGCGGACTGGAGCAGGCTCCTCCCGCGCGAGAGGCGGGATCGCACCGTGCCCAGGGGGACCTCCAGGGATTCGGACACCTCCTGATACGAAAGCCCCTGAAGGTCGTAGAGCACCACGGCGGCGCGGTATTCGTCCGGAATGCTTTCCAGCGCTTTTTCGAATTGTTCGTTGGTGAGTTTTCCCACCACCGAGTCGAAGGGGTCGGGCGATTTGCCGGCCTGGGAGGCGATGCGGTTGTAGAAATGGAAATCCTCGATGCGTTCGTAGGCATCCATGGAAACCTTTTCCGGTTCGCGGTGTTTTTTCCGGAAGGCGTTGATGTAGGTGTTGGTGAGGATCTTGTAGAGCCAGGCGCGGATGTTGGTGCCGGGCTGGAACTGGTCGAGGCTTTTCCAGGCGCGGGCGTAGGCTTCGGAGACGAGGTCTTCGGCGGCCTGCGGGTTGCGCGTCATGCGCAGGGCCACGCCGTAAAGCTCGTTCAGAAGGGGCAACGCCTTCTGGTGGAATTCTTGGCGCCGGGGTTCGTCCATGGGGCGGTCTGTTCCTCTGCGACGGGAACATGAGAAAAGCCCCGGCGCATCTTCGGGGAAATTTTATCACTTCTCAAGGATCGAGACAAACGAAAACAACGACCGCCGTTTCCCCCAAAAACATTCCAAACGACAAAAAAGAAAACCGTTGAACACCCGATCTCTTTTCTGTTAAAATCGGAGCCTCATTGGAAGAACGAGGGTGCTTGGTCCGCCGCGGCGAACCAAATACCCTCGTTTTTATATCAAGTCAAACAAAGGAGTCTTCGTCATGAAAAAAAGCTGGTTGAGCATGGCCCTGCTGGCCCTGGTCGCAACGACCGTGCGCGCGGGCGAACTCTTGGTCACCGAGCCGGTGTCCATGGGGGAAGCGAAGAGCGTGTCGGTGGAGTTGCGGCCCACTTACCGCATGGACCTGTGGAAAATCAAGAATGCCGTGCCGGCCTGCGAGGTGACGAACAGCTTCCTGCGGACGGACATCAACGCCCGCTGGGTGCCGGTGGAGAAATGGGAAGTCCTTCTGGAGGTTCCTTACGTTTCCGACAAAGTCGAGACCGACCCGTCGGATCCCACGGACGACACGGACTCCGGCCTGGGCCAGGTGATCCTGGGCGGCAAATACGCGTTTTGCTCCATGCTCGGCGCGGCGCTGCGCGTGGAACTGCCCACCGCGGACTCGGACAAGTATCTGGGAGAAGGGCTGAACACCGGGCTGTCCCTTTTGCTGGAGAAGCCCATGGGCGCGGTGACGTTGTATGCCAACGCCGGATACCTGTTCAAGTGGAATTACAAAACGACCCTCGATGTCAAAAACGGCGTCGAATATCAGGTCGATCCGGGCGACATCGTTCAGGGCAACCTGGGCATCACCCATGAGCGTTGGGGGATGAACTGGATCGGCGAAGTGAACGTGAACGTCGTCGGCCGCGAACAGAACGACGGCAATACCGCTCGGCTCATGAAAGACGTGGAGGCCAGCGCAGGCACGGCCGTGGATCTGGTCCTGGGGGTTTCCAAGAAACTTAACGACAAACTGGGCGTGAAGGGCGGCGTGGCGTGGGGCGTGGGCGAGGAGAAGTTCCGCAGTTTGGACGCGGTCCGCGGCGCCGGGGACTACAAGATCATCCTGGCGGGCGACTACCGGTTCGGCTACTGATCCGGCGATTATCTTTGGAGGATAAACCATGAAATTCTTGAGAATGATGACGGCCCTGGCGCTGACGGTTGGCGTGTTGGGTTGCGGCAACAACAAGTCCGCGGACAAGGTCCTGAGCGGCGTGCACATGACGGGCGACGGCGTCTCGGGCGGCGGCACCGGCAGCGAAGGAGGCGGTGGCCTGAGCGGAGGGAACTCCGCGGCGGTTAATTCCGCCGGGGCGCAGGGGGCTCTGGTGGGAGTGAACACGGTCGGGCAGGCCTCGCAGGGACTGTCGGGAGTCATCCCGGGGGCTCCGGGGGTTCGTGCGCCGGCTCCTTTTGGGGCCACCTATACGTCGGCCGGTGACGGGTATTATTGGATAGAAGCCGTCCAGCCGGATGGGGACTATTCAAAGATCAAGTGTCTGTGTCCGGCCGGAACCGTCTTCGACCCGAACGATGTGGTGAACTTCACGTCTCCGGGTCTGGGCACGGCCCTGGTGGAATACTTTGAGAGGAGCGAGGAGGACGGGTCGGAGACGTTGGGACGGTTCACCTTTTCCACCGTCGGCGGAAACCTCAACTCCTTGACCATGACCGGCAACATCAAGCTGACGTTCGGAGACGGCGCCGTGAACTACACCGTCACGGATTTCGCCCTGGACGGTCGCGGCAACGCCACCGCGGGAAAGCTCGTTGGGAGCGGTTCGTTCCCCAGCATGGGCATCAGTTCCCTCGCGATGGAGTTGAACGTGACCTCCGCCAACACGATCACGGGAACGGCCACCATCAACGGCCAGGTCCTGCAGATCTACGTCGGGCCGGACGGGGTCGGCTATTACACGGATCAGACCGGGACGCACGTTATTCCGGAAGTTTGATCGCCGATCAAAAAACGCTTCACAAAAAAGAGGAGGGGGCGATCGTGCCCCCTCCTCTTTTTCATTGTCTTTTGGTCGGGGCATCTGGTAGAATAGACGCCTCTTTGGTTCCGGCCCGCCACCGTGCCCCGGAACCCTCCCCTGCCGCGAGGCGGGGAAGTCCATAAAGGAGGCAAACCCAAGTGCAAGTCTACGAAACTATCTTTATTTCCCCCGTCGATCTGGCCGTCCAGAAACAGGACGACCTGGTCGAAAAAGTAAAATCCATGATCACCAAAGCCGGCGGCGAAATCGTGCTGGTGGAGAAATGGGGCCGGCGTCGCCTGGCCTATGCCATCAAGCGCCATCGCGAAGGTTTTTACGTGTACCTGAAGTTCAAGGCCCCGTCGGCAATTCTGGCGGAACTGAACCAGTTCTATCGCGTGTCGGACGACGTGGTCCGCCAGTTGACGTGCAAAGCGGTCCGCACGCGGCCCGGCGTCGTCGCGCCGGCGGCCCCGGCCCCGGCGGCTGAGGCGGCCGCGCCGGTGGCGGCGGAACCGGTGGCCAAGGAGGTCTCCCATGACAAGTAATCTTCGTCTGCCCGCCCTCAACGACGTTCGTTTGGTGGGCCGTCTCACGCGGGACCCGGAACTCCGCTTCACCACCAAGGGCACCGGCGTCTGCCGGTTCGACATTGCCGTCAACCGGCGTTTCAAGGCCGGCAACGGCGAGTGGCAGGACGAGACGTCCTTCGTCCCCGTCGTGGCCTGGCGGGACCTCGGCCAGCGGTGCGGCGAACGCCTGAAGAAGGGAAGCCCGGTCCTGGTCGAAGGGCGGCTGAAGAGCCGTTCGTGGGAGACCAAGGACGGGCAAAAACGGTCCGGCCTCGAGGTGGAGGCGGGACGGGTGCAGTTTTTGGAGAAGCTGGGGGCCGAAACGTCCGACGAGGACGCCCCCCCGGCCGCGGAAGGGGAACCGGCGGCGGAGCCGGCCCCGGCCGCCGCAACCGAAGCGTCCGCCGAAGACATACCGTTTTAACGGGAATTTATCAAGGAGACAGAGACCATGAGCGCACAAGAAAACGTTACGAACAACCCAGCGGCTCCCGCGGCCAAACCGGCCGAGGGGACTTCGTCCCATCCGCACGCCGGCGCCGGCGGCGCGCCGTCGAGATATCCGTCCTCCAACCGTTACGGCAGCCGACCGTCGGGCGACCGCATGGGCGGCGGGCGCGGCATGCGCCGCGGCGGACCCATCCGCCGCAAGGTGTGCCGTTTCTGCGCCGAAAAGGTGTTCGAGGTGGACTTCAAGGCCATCCACGTCATCCGCAGTTTCATGACCGCGCGCGGCAAGCTCCTTTCCGGCCGCACCACCGGCAACTGCGCCAAACATCAGCGTCAGGTGACGATCGCGGTGAAGCGGGCGCAGAACATCGCGCTCCTGCCGACGATGGGGGAGTGACCGTGAAGACGAAAATCATCCTGAAAAAAGACATCCCGAACCTCGGCGTGACCGGGGACATCAAGGAGGTCGCCCCGGGCTACGCGCGCAACTATCTTCTGCCGCGCCGGTTGGCGGTGCCGGCCACCCCCAAGAACCTGTCCGTGTGGGAGGAACAGAAGGCCAAACTCGAACAGGAACGCCAGGACAAACTGGCGACCGCGCAGGAACAGGCCGCCAAGATCCGGGAGGTCTCCTGCACTCTGCAGGTCCGCGCCGGGAAGGATGGAAAACTTTTCGGTTCCGTCACCCCCGCGGACCTGGCGCGGCTCCTGGAAGAACAGGGGTTTTCCGTGGACCGTCGTTGGATCGAGATACGCGAACCGATCCGTACCACCGGCGACTTTTCCGCGTCCGTGCGGCTTCACCCGCAGGTTCGCGCGGCGTTCAAAATTTCCGTCAAGTCGACGGCCTGATTTCGGGCCGGCCGATCCCGGGGAGAAGGGCCGCGTTCCGTCCCTTGAGACGCGTTCCGCCGCGATAATCCGCTCAGACAGGTGCCGTATGGTTGAAGTCCTCGAGCAAGTCCCGCCGCAAAGTCATGAGGCCGAGGTCGCCGTGTTGGGGAGCATGCTCGCCGACAAGGAGGCGATGCTCAAGGCCATGGACATCCTCAAGGAAGAGGATTTCTACGAAGGGGCCCATCAGAAGATCTTCACCGCCATCCGCGAACTGCACGACCGCAACGTCACCCCGGACGCCATCACCGTCGGCGAACAACTGCAGAAGGCCCAGGCCCTCGCCGACGTGGGCGGCCAGGCCTACCTGTTCCATCTCACCAACATCGTTCCCTCGGCTCTGCACGTGGATCATTACGCCCGCATCGTGCGGGAAAAATCCCTGCTGCGCCAGATGATCTCCATCTCCCGGAACATATCCGCCAACTGCCTGGACGGCAAAGAGGAGGTCCACGACCTGCTGGACGACGCCCAACAGTCGTTCTTCTCCCTGGCGCAGAGCAAGTCCTCCCGCGGCGTGACGCCCGTCTCCAACCTGATGAAGA
>JAKLDV010000046.1 GCA_022703335.1 Elusimicrobiota bacterium | reverse complement strand
GACATGATCGGTCTTTCGGGGCTTCTGGTGAAATCGGCCCAGCAGATGGCGGTGACCGCGGAGGACTTGAAGGCCGCGGGGATCGCCGTGCCGCTGTTGCTGGGTGGCGCCGCGTTGACGGAAAAGTTTACTGCGGTGAAGATCGCTCCGGCTTACGGCGCCCCGGCGGTTTATGCCCGAGACGCCATGGGCGGCCTGGAGGCGGCCAACCGTTTGATGGGGGACAGGGAAGCGTTCCTCGAACGCCTGAAGGGAGGGCAGGAAAAACTGAGGGCCGCCTCGCCGGTCTCGGTTTCCGTTCCCCCGGAAAAAGGATCCGCGCCGATATCGCGCCGATACGATCCGCCGGTGCCTCCGGATTTGAAGCTGCACGTCGCGGAGAAGTTTTCCGTCGAAGAGATTTTCGAGCACATCAACCCGATGATGCTGTACGGGAAACATTTGGGACTGAAAGGCCGGCTTCAGAAACTGTTGGAGGCCAAGGACGAGACCGCGGTGAAACTGCATGGGCAGGTGACGGCTTTGCAGGACGAGATATTGACCGAAAAATATCTGTTGCCGAAAGCCGTGTGGCGGTTTTATCCCGCTCAGTCCGACGGAGATCGCCTGATCCTTTACCGAGATATCTATGGGAGAGAGGCGGCCGCCGCATTCGATTTCCCACGGCAACAAGCGGGCGAACGCCTGTGTCTCAGCGATTTCGTTCTGCCGAAATCCGCCGGCGCGATGGACTATGTGGCGCTCTTCGTGGTTTCCGTCGGCGGCCGGGCCACGGAACAGTCCGCCGTTTGGCGGGAAAGGGGGGATTACTTCAAATCCCACGCGCTTCAGGCGGTGGCCATCGAGAGCGCCGAAGCGTTGGCGGAGCTTCTGCATGAAAAAATCAGGGAGATGTGGGGCATCGACGCGGGGGGGCTTTCCCTCCAGGAGAAGTTTCAGGCAAAATATCGCGGGCTCCGGGTCAGTTTCGGGTATCCCGCCTGCCCCGACCTTGCGGACCAAGCCAGACTTTTCCAACTCCTTCAGCCGGAGGACAAAATCGGCGTCCGGTTGACGGAAAATTTCATGATGGATCCGGAGGCCAGCGTGTCGGCGATGGTTTTTCATCACCCCCAGGCCCGGTATTTCAGCGTATTGGAGTCCTGATTGACGTTCCGCTGATTTCCGCTCCGGACGAATATTCTTTGTGGGAAAAGTGTTAAAATTTCCAAAGAAGCCGTAGCCTGCCGGACCCCCCGCGAACTCGACGATTGAAAAGGACCCCCGGTGCATACGATTTATCTCGACTATAACGCCACCACGCCCATGCGGCCGGAACTTTTGGAAGCCGTGCGGTCCTATTCGGGACTGGAGGGCGATTTTGGGAATCCGTCCAGCCTCCACACGGCCGGCCAGCGGGCCCGTGCCGCGTTGGAGCGGGCGCGGGAACAGGTGGCCGGTTTTTTGGGCGCTTCCGATGTTTCGGAAATCGTTTTTACCTCCGGGGGAACCGAGGCCGATAACCTGGCCATCCAGGGGGCGGCGTTCGCCCATCGTGACGCCGGCCGGCACATCATTACCAGTTCGGTGGAACACAGCGCGGTGATGAAAACCTGCCGGTTCCTGGAAACGCAGCACGGTTTTGAGGTCACCTACCTCCCCGTGGACCGGTTCGGCCGGGTTTCTCCGGAGGATCTGAGAAAGGCGTTGCGACGGGACACCGTCCTGGTCAGTCTCATGGCCGCCAACAACGAAATCGGCACGGTGGAACCGTTGATGGAATTGGGGGCCGTCTGCCGCGAGCGCGGGGTATTGTTCCATTCCGACGCGGTGCAGGCGGCGGGGAGACTGCCGATCGATGTAAAGACGTGGCCCGTGGACATGCTGGCCGTTTCCGGACACAAGATCTACGCGCCCAAGGGGATCGGCGCGCTCTGGCTTCGCCGCGGCACGCGGCTGCAGGCGTTGCAGTATGGCGGCTCGCATGAGAAAAACCGCCGCGCCGGGACGGAGAACGTGGCCGGCGCCGCGGCGCTTGGGCTGGCGTGTGAATTGGCGGGGAAGGAACTCGAGGGGGAAGTGAAAATGTTGCGGACTCTGCGCGATCGTTTGGAACAGGGGATATTGGCGAGGATCCCGTTGACCTCGGTCAACGGGCACCCCACGGAACGGCTCTGCAACACGACCCACATCGCTTTCGAGTGCGTGGAAGGGGAGAGCCTCCTGTTGGCGCTGGACCAAGCCGGTTTTTCCCTGCGTCGACCGGAGTTGCCGGGGATCTGTGTTTCGACGGGGTCCGCGTGTTCGGCCGGCCTGTTGGAGCCGTCGCACGTGTTATCGGCCATCGGCGTTCCCCCGGAACGTCTCCATGGATGCGTGCGCTTTTCCCTCGGACATTATAATACGCAGCAGGACGTGGACCAGGTCCTGGAAATCATGCCTCCCATCGTGGAGAAGCTGCGGAGTTTGTCTCCCCTGTGGGACGAGAAGCGGCGCGGCGCACGGTCGGCGGGATGAGTCGGACGGCCCTTTCTCAGGTGGTGGTGGCCATGTCCGGAGGGGTGGATTCCTCCGTGGCGGCCGCTCTTTTGCAGGAAGAAGGCCATCGTGTCATCGGGGTGACGCTGCGTCTGCTGGGGGGAGAGACGGCCTTCGGCTGTTGCGGCTCCACGAGGGACATCGAGGACGCCAAGGCGGTCTGTGCGCGGCTGGGGATTCCGCACTACGTCCTGGATTTTTCCGACGTTTTTGAGGAACAGGTGAGGGATCCCTTCGTGCGGTCCTATCTGAAAGGGGAGACGCCCAATCCGTGCATCGACTGCAACCGTTATGTGAAATTCGATGCTCTTTTCGAGAGGGCGCTCCGGTTGGGGGCGGACCGGGTGGCCACCGGGCATTACGCGCGCATAGCCTTGGTGAAAAAAAAGGCGGGGGCGATCTATGAGCTGCGCCGCGCCGTGGACCTGAAAAAAGACCAGTCCTATGTGCTCCACCATTTGGGGCAGAAACAACTGGCCAGACTCCTTTTCCCCGTCGGTGAACTTTCCAAGGCGGAGGTGCGGGGTGAAGCCCGCCGGCTGAAACTGCGCGTGGCGGACAAGCCCGACAGTCAGGAAATTTGTTTCGTTCCGAACGCGGACACGGCGGCTTATCTCCGTCGATGCGCATCCGACTCCGAACGGCTTCGCCCGGGAGAGATCCGGGACACCGCCGGCCGTTTGCTGGGGAACCACCGCGGCGTGGCGCTCTACACGCGGGGACAGCGTCATGGGTTGGGGTTGGCGGCGGGGAAGCCCATGTATGTGGTGGATTTGAGGCCGGAGAGCAACACGTTGGTGGTGGGAACGGATGAGGAAACGCTGTCGCCTCGTTTTTCGGTGAGGGATTTGCACTGGACGGCGGATTCGGCGCCGGGGAGGTCGTTCCGGGCCAAAGTGCAGATACGGTCCCGGCACACGGCGATGGCGTGCCGGGTGACCGTGTCGGCCGAAACGGGCGAGGTCGAGCTTAACGAGCCTCAGCGTGCGGTGACGCCGGGACAGTCGGCGGTTTTTTATGCCGGAGACAAGGTGATCGGCGGGGGGACGATATCGTCCGCCGTCCTGTCGTCGGCCGATTAGGGAAAAGGAGACGGTCCCGTGGGGATGATGCTGTTCGGCTTTGTCATTTTGGCGGCGGTGAGCGCGTTCGCCTATTTCATGCGGCGGCGCGACGACGTGTTGCGGTTTCAGGCACAGATACTTTCCGTGCGTTTTGCCCTGGAAACCCTCCTGCGCCGTCGCCGGGAGTTGGCTGGGACATGGTGTTCCCTCTGCGAAGAGCGCGAATTGATGCCGGATCACATCCGTCGCGTCCGGCAGGCGCTCGGACGCATGGCTGAGGCGGAGCAGAAGGGGGGGAATGAGTTTTTTCCCGCCGGCCGGCTGGAGGATGAGAAGAAACTCAGCCGGCTTATTCGGGAGACCTATGTCCATTTTTTGGAGCAGATGCCCGACGACGCCGCCCCCCGGGATTTTTTCCGTCAATATCTCCAATCTTTGACGCGGTTGGAGAAAGAGGTCAGCGACGCTCAGGAGCTTTACAACGACTGCGCCCTCGTCTACAATAACGCGCTGGCGGGGTGGGTCGGCCGGTTGTTGCGGCGGTGGGAGAGGTGGCGCCCCCGGCCGATGATCTCTCTCCTGGAACCGGGCGCTGCGCGGCACGGCGGCGCTCTTCGCCCGGGCGCCGCGGCGGCCCCGGCCGCGCCGCCGATAAAGGACGTGAACCAATGAACACCGACATGAAAAAAATCCTGCGCGGCGCGCAAAAAGTCATTTCCGAGACCGAGCTGGCCGCCAAACTTAAAAAAGGGAAACCTCTCCGGATCAAATTGGGGGTGGACCCCACCGCGCCGGATCTGCACCTCGGACACACGGTATCTCTCACCAAGCTGCGCCAGTTCCAGGACGCGGGACACCTCGTCGTTTTCATCGTCGGCGATTACACCGCGAGGATCGGAGACCCTTCCGGCCGTTCGGAGACGCGTCCGCCCATGAGCCCGGCCGACATCGAAAAGAACGCGAAGACCTACCTCGACCAGGTATTTAAAATTCTGGATTCAACCAAGACCGAAGTCCGGCGGAATTCGGAATGGCTGGCGCCGCTTTTCGCCAATCAGGGCGCGGCGGCCGGCGGCAACATCCTGTCCCTCCTTTCGCATCATACCGTGCAGCAGTTGACGGAGCGGGACGATTTCGCCAAAAGGCTGAAAGAGGGGATACCCATTTCGCTCCTGGAACTGTTGTATCCGTTGATGCAGGGCTACGACTCGGTGGCGATCCGGGCCGACGTGGAGTTGGGCGGCACCGACCAGCTTTTCAATCTCTTGATGGGACGGCAGATGCAGAAGGACGCCGGCCAGGAACCTCAGGTGGTGATGACCTTGCCGCTCCTGGAGGGCACCGACGGCGTCAAGAAAATGTCCAAGTACGGCAACACCGTGGCCCTCAACGACGCCTCGGCGGATATGTTCGGAAAGATCATGGCCGTATCGGACGATTTGATGTGGAAATACTATGAGCTTTTGACCGACGAAGAGATTCCGCCGCTGAAGGCGCTCCATCCCATGGAGGCGAAGCAGCGGCTGGCGGAGCAGGTCGTTCGGCGCTATCACGGCGGTGCGGCGGCTCAGGAGGCGAGAAACGCGTTCGTCCATGTTTTTTCCCGACGGGCAACGCCGGAGAAGGTGTCGGAACACCGCCTGTCCCGGTCTCCGATGCCGGCGGCGGAACTCCTGGTGGAGTCGGGTTTGGCGCCTTCCAAGAACGAGGCGCGGCGACTTCTCCAGCAGGGGGCCGTGGAATTGGCCGGTCGCCGGGTGAACGGGGACGAGGCGGTGTCGGTGGCCGAGCCGGTCCTGGTAAAGGTGGGCAAACGGAAGTTCCTCAAAATCCTTCCCCCGGCCGGAAGTTGATTTTTTGAAATGGGTCGTTTCCGGAGAGGACAAAAAATAGCCAACCGAATCCTCGCCGGCGTTTTTTTTCTTACCGCGTCCTTCATTTCCCTCCTTCCGCCAGAAACGCTTCACGCCAACGGTTTCTATCGAAACGGCATCGGCGCCCGTTCCGTCGGGTTGGGAGGGGCTTTCATTCCCCTGGGGGAAGGACCGCTGGGGTCCATGGGATCGAACCCCGCCGGGCTGGGATACCTGACGTATCCCACGCTTGACGTGAGCCTCGTCGGGGTGGCCCGCGACGGCATTCTGGGCGCGGCCTCTTCCGATCCCGACGGCCGGATGTACGGCTCGGCGTCGGCCTTGCCGGAAGTGGCCTGGGCCCGGCCCATGAACAAGGACAACGACGGGTTCGGGGTCGGTCTGGCGGTGATCCCGGAATCTTTGTGGTCGGCGCAATGGCAATACGCCGATCCGGCGGGAGGGATGGACGGTCAAACCTCCTACGGGTCCCAGCGGAATGCTGTCCGGATGACGGTGGTGCGCGGTTCCGCGGGCGTGGGTTTTTCCTTCGGTTCCGTTCTTGCCGTGGGAGGGAGTTTGGGATGGGTCTATAACGAGACCGTGATGCAGGGACCGTACGTGTTTCAGTCCACGGCCACGGGGGTGGGCGGGTTCAAGACGTTGATGGATTTGAGGACGAACGGCGTCGGGATCAACGGCAGCGGGGGGCTGTTGTTGCGGATCCATCCGCGCGTGCAGTTCGGCGGCGCGTACGTGAGCAAAACGGTCATCCACGGGAAGGGCGATGCCTACGGGAACGCCTCCGCGCAGTTGAATTCCCTGGGCGGGGTTTTCGCGGGGGCGGACCCGCTGTTTCATTACGATTTGGAAACGTTGCTGGTTCTTCCGGCGCGGGCCGGCGGCGGGCTCGCCGTGCTCCCCCATAAAAAGTGGCTCGTCTCGGCGCAGGCGGATTGGTATAACTGGGCGGACGCCTTCGATCAGTTGGACATCGATTTTTTGCGGGGGACCAACGCCGCGCTGAACGCTCTGTCCGGTTCCGACCGGCTGAATGAGGTCTATCCGTTCAAATGGGAGAACCGCGTTGTGGTTCGGGGCGGGCTGGAGTTCAGTCCCACCCGGCACGCCCGGTTTCGCGCCGGCTATGCGCAGGGCAAGAGCCCCGTGCCGGAAGAATATCTCACGCCGTTGTGGGCGTTTTTGCCGGAACGGTCGGCTTCCGTCGGCGCCGGGTATCGCTCGGAACAGGTGAAATGCGATTTCGCCTATCAGATGGATTTTGCGCGGGCACAGACCATCCAGCGGACCAGGCTCCTGGCCGGCGAAAACGCCGGCCAGCGGCTGCGGACCGTGGCCCATACCATCGCCATCACCCTCTCCACGTATTTCTAGCGCTTCCCCATAGATGATGTTTCTGACGTCGGTGGCGGAGAAAATAAACAGTCGGCGGTCCCTCCTTTTGCCCGTCTTTTTCTTTCTGGCCCTCCTGCCGTTCGTTCAGCGCCCGTTGTTCTTCGATGACGCGGCCTTTTTTTCCTTTGCCAAGGGGGCTTTGGCTTCGCCGTTGAGGCCCTACGATTTCTCGGCGGATTTGTCTTTGCCGGACCAGCCGGTCTGGAAGTTCGGGTCATTCGCCGAATTCACCCACCCACCGCTCGTCGGATGGGCGTTGGCGGTTCCGTTGGGTCTTTTTGGTGAAAAGAGCGCCCCGCTGCATGTGGCCGTATTCCTTGTGGCGGCGCTCGTGTTTTTCGTGGGCCGTTCGTTGATGGCGGATTTTACGAAGCGGCCATTTTTCGCCGTTCTGTTTTTTGCCGCCAGCCCCGCTTTTTTCCTGACGAGCCTTACGCTTTATGCGCAGATGTTTTATTTGCTCTTTTATCTTCTGACGCTTTGGAGTTTTCAGTCTCTCGCGGGATGGAAGCGGTGGCTGGGGTGCGGGGCGTGTTTGGCCTTGGCCGCGCTGAGCCACCATCAATGGCCGGCGCTTGTGTTGATCTTGGGGATCAGGGCGCTTTCAATGAGGGGGGCGATGGACGGGGCGTGGCGTTCGGCTTGGATCGGCGCGGCCGTTTTCGTGATTTTCTACGGAGGTTGGTCCCTTTGGGAAACGAAGGTTTACGGTATGCCCAACTTTGTTTCGAGTTACAGGGTCCGGGCCGTTTCGGCGGGCGGTTATCCGTGGCGGGCGGCGTTTCTGCCTTTTGTTTTTATGGCCGCGGCGGTCCCCGGTGTTTTCTATTCGTGGTTTTTTATTTTTAAGAGGGGCCGGCGGCTGGGCCTCTTCCCGGGGATTCTTTTGCCGTTGGCCGCATTGTTCTTTGCAAGCCCCTGGGGGGGATTTTCCTCTGGACAATCCACGGCTTTGGCGGTTTTTTTGTCGACGGGCTTCTGTTTTTTGATTGCGGCAGTCCTGTTTTTGAAAGGAGCGGACGCGAAGGACCGGTTCCTGGTCGGATGGTTCCTCGTGGAATACGGTTTTTTACAGAGATATCTGGTTTTTCCCAGCGGACATCACCTGATGATGTTGGCGTTTCCAGCCGTCCTCCTGTCGGTCCGGATGGCGGAGATGTGTGGGGTCGGGCGGAAATTTTTCTGGTGGGCCGGGGGGATCATGAGCGCGCTGACGCTGTTTTTGGCGGCGGCGGATTACAGCCAGGCGTGTGTCGGACCGAGGGTCGCCAAGGACTTCCCGGCACCCACAGAGAGATCTTTTTATTGGGGGAACGTCTTTGGCGCCTACGGACATCATCTCAAGGCGGCGGGGTGGAAGCCGTACGATCGAAGGGTCCCTCCGCGAGCCGGGGACTATGTCCTCGTGCCACGGCATGTCAACGCGCAGGGCCCGTCGGCCCATTTGAGACAATACCCGTTCTACGCCGTACATAAATTGACCTACGATCAGAAAATCCCCGTTCGGACATGTTCCATGGTGCACCTGGCCGGATGGTATTCCGCCAGCTGGGGCGTTCTTCCCTACGTCTTTGCCGCGGGCCCGGTGGAAGAGTTTATGTTGCTTCAGTGCGGACGGCCAAAAGACGTTTCCGGCGGAACCGGTCACGGGCGCATTCCACGTTCCTTTTAAATTTGATAATGTTCACCATTCAAACTTCAATTTCGGGGGAAGCGTATGGCTAAACTTGTGTTGGTGCGTCACGGCGAATCGCAATGGAATTTGGAGAACCGTTTCACCGGTTGGGTGGACGTCCCGTTATCGGACCGCGGCCGCGAGGAAGCCCGCCGGGCCGGCGGCCATATCAAGGACATCAAGTTCGACAAGGCGTTCACCTCGGCGCTGAAACGCGCCCAGGAAACCTTGGCCATCATGATGGACGAGATCGGACAAAAGAATCTGCCCGTCGAGAAGGATCAGGCCCTGAACGAGCGGCATTACGGCGCGCTGCAGGGTCTGAACAAAAAGGAAACGGCGGCGAAATACGGAGACCAGCAGGTGCACATCTGGCGGCGCAGCTACGACGTGCCGCCTCCGGCGGATAAGACCGAGTTGAACCCGGACGGCCGCAGCGAGAGCCTTAAGGACACGGCGGCGCGCACCCTGCCCTATTTCAACGCGAGGATCATGCCCGAAGTGAAGGCGGGGAAGAACATCCTGGTGGCCGCCCACGGTAACAGCCTGCGTTCCATCGTGATGGATTTGGACAGGCTCACCAAGGAACAGGTGTTGGAACTCAACATCGCCACCGGCGCCCCCATCCTCTATGAGGTGGACGCCGCCGGAAAGATACTGGGCAAAAAGGTTCTTTAAGAAGCGCCGGCCCGGCGCTCAGCGGAACGGGGAGGCTTCATACTCCTGAAGAGCCTGGGGCATCCAGCTTTTCAGGTTCTCGATGCGGGTTTCGTGGTGCGGGTGGGTTGAAAGGAATTCGGGCGGCTGATCGCCCGGTGAGTTTTTCTCCATTCGTTGCCAGAAGGCCAGGGCCTCCCGGGGGTCGTATCCGGCTTTGGCCATGTAGACGAGCCCGAGGCGGTCCGCTTCCGACTCCTGATATCGGCCGAACGGAAGGACGACGCCCAGTCCGGTCCCCGCGCCGTAGGCCGCGGCGGCCATGGCCCGCGTCTCTTTCGGTTTTTTCTGCATGGCGGCGTCCAGCGAGAGCTGGCCGAAGGCGATCAGCATCTGTTCGGAAATCCGTTCCGCGCCGTGTTTGGCGATGGCATGGGCGATTTCATGGCCCAGCACCACCGCCAGCCCCGCTTCGGTGCGGGTGACGGGAAGGATGCCCGTGTAGACCGCCACTTTCCCGCCGGGCAGGCAGAAGGCGTTCACGGTTTTTGGATCGTCAAGGAGGTTGTATTCCCAGCCGTAGTCCGGCCGATGCGATACCTGGGCGATGCGTTCGCCCACTCGCCTCACCATTCCTGCGGCGTCGGCGTCGGTCGAAAGTTTGGATTGCTGGAGGATTTCCTGATAGGATTGGGCTCCGAGGGAAAGTTCCTGGCTCTCGGGCACAAGGATGAGGGAGCGCCGTCCCGAGACGGGGACTTTCGGGCAACCCGCCAGAACCGGGAAACTCAGGATCAATAAAATGAGGCAACGGATGTTCCGCACGGGCCTATTATAGCACGTCCTCCGGCGGCCCCGCGCCTTCGACAAGGACGAACACGATGATACTTCAATTGACGCAATGGATTTTGGACGCCATCCGCACCCACGGCGCGTGGAGCGTCTTTCTTGGCGTGCTCATCGAGCAGGTCATCATTCCCATCCCTTCCCCCGCCATCATCATGGGGGCGGGATTGATCATGGTGCCTGTCTCGGACCCGTGGGTTTCGGCCCTCGCCACCATCACCTGGAAGATCGTGCTGCCCGGGACCGTCGCCTCGACGATGGGCGCGGCGCTGTGTTATTACATCGCTCTGTGGGGCGGCAAAGTCTTCGTCGAGCGGTTCCATGGGTACCTGGGTTTTTCCTGGGGAGACATTGAGCGGATGAGCCACCGCATGAGGACCTCGGGCGTGGCGGCCACGATCTTTTTCATGCGCGCCCTGCCCATCGTGCCGCTGTCTTTGGTGTCCATGGTCTGCGGGGTGGCGGACGTGCCGTCGCGGACATTCCTCGTCTGGACGGTCTTGGGGACGATCCCCCGCTGTTACATCCTGGGCATTCTGGGGTGGCAGTTGGGATCGAGCGCCATGGCTTGGGCCAGGGGCGTGAACCGGTTCGAATCCGTGATTTCGTTGACGATCGTGCTGGCGGTGTTCGGCGGGATCTTTTATCTTCGTCGGCGTCTGCGGAAGGACGTCCAGGAAGGGTAGGGCGGAACTACTTCGTCGCGGGGACCTTGCGGCCTCCGGCGATGACCTGGTTGTAAAAGGCGATCGTATCGTCGACGGTGCGGCGCACGCTCACCTGCGGAGTCACCACCAGGGCTGACCGCATCATGGCGGCCCGCCGGTTCGGATTTTTGTAGACCGCGTCGAAGTTCTCCAACGCCGCCATGAAGGAACCGGGATCGGGCTGTCCGTTCACGTAGGAAACACCGAACCCGTTGGTTTTGTCCGCCGGCGACTGGTCCAGGAAGTGGACGAACTCCGGCACGGCGCCGTCCGAGTTGGCGATGATGAGCCCGCCGTTCATCTGGGCCTTCATGAACCCGGTGGCCGAAGCCTCCCGGCCGTCATCGGCGAGCATGATGGCGCCGTCCGCGGCGTGGAACAGTTTCGGCGCCTCCCACACGTTGTAATTGTCCAGGAAGATGATTCGGTCTCCCAGTTCCTGGTCCTCGTTCAGCAGTTCCACCAGTCCATACACCATCTTTTCCGAAACATTGTCCCGCTGATAGATGCGTCCTCCGACGATGAGAACGATGTCCGTGGCCAGGAAACGTTTGCGCATCTGCGGGTCGAGGAGCACCCGTTGGAGGATGTCGAGTCGTTTGTAGCTGGTGATGCGCCGCGTCCAGAGGAGGAACGCTTTTTTGCGGGCCACGCGCACCCACACCGGCCACAGCCCGGCCCGGCGCCACAGCCAGCCGATGAAGGACTCCTTGAGTTTCTCCTTGGCGGCGAGGAGGTCGGCGTCGGAAAGTTTGTCGGCGAAGGAAAACACCTTGTTCTGCCAGATGGCCTCGCTGACGCCGTTGGTGATGGAGTTTATCTTGGAGGCGTAGTCCTTCAGGGACGGCATGGCCCGCATGACCACTCCGTGTTTTTTCGCCACGCCGAAGACCCCTTCCGCCGTGGCCACCAACAGGCGGGTGATGTCCACGTGGGCATGGTCGCCCGATCCGGCGAGGAACGGCGAATAGATTTCCGGGTCCATGTTCAACTGCCGCAGGGTGTGGATGGGCCAGATGGGATGGGCGTATTCCAGAGGCGTGTGGTCGTTGAAGATGTAGCGGGTGCCGTCGAAGAGCGGGTCTTTTTGGAATTCGTCCTTGATCAGGCGGTGGTGGACGAAAAGGGTGGGCGTTTCACTCAGGACGATCACGTCCGGTTTGAAATTGAGCGTTTTGGCCAGGGCCAGCGCGCCCCGTCCCACCAGCCAGCTTTGTTTCAGGCGTTGTTGGTCGGCCCACCAGGTCGGGTCCGGTGTTTTCTCGGGGGAGTCCTCTTGGCAGGGATAGACCACGTTGGCGATGTCGGGGCAATCGAGAAAATAGACGGGGGCCTCCCCGTACGCGGTTTTCCAGACCTTCACGGTCACCTGGGTCTTGTCGTAGAGGGCGAGGGTGAGGGTGATCCCGGTGTCCGTCAGAACGCTCCGGATGGCGTCCCCGACGGTCCGCCGTTCGAGGAACAGGTGGTTCCAATTGTGCAGCCCTTGGCGCCACACGGTCTCGTACAGGAGGGAAACTCCGACCACGTTGACGCCCTTTTCGGCCTGGGCGATGACGCGTTCTCGCAGGAGAGGACCGATGCCGCCGACCGACGTGGACATGGCCGCGTCGCAGGCCATCCGAGGACCGTGCTTGGCGGCGATTTTGTCGAGGATGTCGTCCGTGAGGGCCATCTCCATGGCCAACTCCATCACGGCGACGCCTTTTTTCTGGGTGGATTTTTCGTCCATGAGAAAAGCATCATACTATACCCGCGCTCGGTCTGTCAAAAAAATGAAGGGATCAAGTGGGGGCGGACGCGTCGGGCGGCGGAGAAATTGATAAAATGGGATGCGCCGGTGCGGTTCGTGACGGCGAATAAAAGGAGTCCCTATGAAGACACGCGTCGAAAAGGATTCTCTGGGCAGCAGGAACGTGCCCGCGGAGGCGTACTACGGTATTCAAACGCTCCGCGCCATGGAAAATTTTCCGGTGAGCGGCTGGCGGTTCCCGCGCGGGTTCATCGCCGCGCTGGGGCTCGTCAAGAAGGCCGCCGCCGAGAGCAACGCGGACATGGGACTGCTCGATGAAAAAACGGGCCGGGCCGTGGCCCGCGCCGCCGGGGAACTGGCCGAGGGGAAGTTCGACGCCGATTTCCCCGTGGACATTTTTCAGACGGGATCCGGCACCTCCGCCAACATGAACGCCAACGAGATCGTCGCCCACCGGGCCAACGAGCTCCTGGGGGGAGCGAAGGGAGCGAAGTCTCCGGTACATCCCAACGACCACGTGAACATGGGACAGTCTTCCAACGACGTCATCCCCACCGCCCTCCATGTGGCGGCGTTGCGGTTGTTGCGGCAGGACCTGTTGCCGGCGCTGGAAGCCCTGTGGAAATCGCTGGAGAAGAAGCAGCGGGAGTTCGACGGCATCGTCAAGACGGGCCGAACGCACCTCCAGGACGCGGTGCCGGTGCGCTTGGGGCAGGAGTTCGGCGGCTACGCGGCGCAGATGAGACAGGCCATTCGACGGCTGAAGAACTGCGAGCTGCCGCTGGCGGAATTGGCGTTCGGCGGCACCGCCGTGGGAACGGGATTGAACGCCGATCCGGCGTTCGTGAGCGCGGTCGTCGAAAAAATTTCGCACGCAACGGGGCTTCCGTTTGTGGGCGCGGCGAACCGTTTCGAGGCGCTGGCCGCTCGGGACGCCGCCGTGGAGACCAGCGGCGCTCTGCGTTCCCTGGCCGTGAGCCTGATGAAGATCGCCAACGACTTGCGCTGGTTGTCGTCGGGTCCTCGCTGCGGCCTGGGGGAGATCGAACTGCCCGCGCTTCAGCCCGGGAGTTCCATCATGCCGGGGAAAGTGAACCCCGTGATTCCGGAGTCGGCCGCCATGGTGGCGGCGCACGTGATCGGCGCGGACGCGGCCGTGGCGGTGGCGGGCCAGTCCGGCAATTTCGAGCTGAACGTCATGCAGCCGCTCATCGTTTATCATTTGCTCACTTCCCTGGAACTTCTCGGGAACGCGGCGCGCCTTCTGGCCGAAAAATGCGTGGCGGGCATAAAGGCCAATCGTGCCGTGTGTGAGGCCTATGTGGAGAAAAGTCCGGCCATGGCCACGGCCCTGGCCGGGCGCATCGGCTACGACAAGGCGGCCGCGCTCGCCAAGGAAGCCCTTCGGACCGGCAAAACGGTCCGGCAACTCGCCCTGGAAAAGAAACTTTTCTCCAAAGCGGAGTTGGACGAGATCCTCAATGGGCGCCGTTTGACGGAACCGGGCATCCCCGGGAAGAAAAAGACGCGGGGAAAATAAATTTTCACCGGCCGCCGATGCAGGCCTCGGTAAAACGGTTACTGGCACATCCGCGGTTTCCTTTGGTCGCCGGCGCCTTTTTCGGGGCGGCGGCGCTCTTCCCCTACCTGTACGGATATCTCCATCAAGACGCGGGATGGGTGTTCACCGGCATCGTCCGTCTCGTCGGAGACAACGCCTCCTATCTGGCCTGGGCCAAGCAGGCCCAGGAGGGTTTCGCCCTCTTCGCCGTGCCGTACACCACGGAACCCCAGCCCCGCGTCCTCTTCCTGCCTTTTTTCTTGCTGGTCGGCTGGGCGGCCCGACTGACCGGCCTCGCTTTGCCGTTGTGCATGAACCTTTTTTATGCGGCGGGGATCGGTTTTTTCCTGTGGGCTTTGTGGCGGTGGTTGAAGGCGACGGGTGCTTCTCCGGCCGTGAGGGGGCTGGCCTTTTTTCTGGCGCTTTTTTCCAGCGGTTTTGGCGCCTTCCTGGATCGCGTTGCAGCGGAATTTCCCGGCCTGTCTCCGCTGGCGCGGTTTCCGACGGGAACGCCCGGCATTTACGGTGCGGCCGACCTGTGGTCTTTCGACTTTATCACCTTCGCTAACGTGGCGCATTATCCCGTGGCGCCGGTCTCTCTGGGGTTGCTGCTTCTGTCGTTGGCGTGGATGAGCCGAGGGGAGGAAAAGAACAATCCCTGGGCGGCCGGGGTGACGGCCGGAGTCCTTTTTCTGGTGCATCCGTACGACGCCGCCATCGCCTGGGGCCTCGTGTGGATGTTTCCGTTCGTTCAGCGGATTCCGTTGAAACGCGCGGTTTCGGCCCTGATGATTTTTTATGGGGCCGCTCTCCCGGCCGCGGTCTATCTCCTTTGGATGATGGGCGCCAACCCGCTTTTGCGCGAATACTCACGCTCGTTGCATGCATTGACCCCGTCGCTGGTTTCTTATCTCGTCGGTTTGGGTCCGACCTTCCTTCTCGCGTTGGCGGGCGCGTGGTGCATTTATCGTCGGGGGGAACGGGGTGGAATCCCGACGTTGGTGTGGGCGTTGGCGGCGTTGGGAGCGCTCGGACTGCCGTTGACGGCGCGTTTTAAATTGATGCATGGCGCGCACATCGCTTTTTGCTTCCTGGCCGCGCGGGGAGTGGCGGCGGTCATGGAATGGACAGGGACGCGGGCGATGGGAAAAACCGCGGCCCTCATCGGAATCGTTCTCCTGTTTGGAGCGGGCGGAACCAGCAATGCGCGGCTTTGGAAGGAAAATATGGAAAACGTGTCTCGCCATTGGCTCCCCTACTACCTGCCGCGTCCGCTTGAAGAAGTCCTGGGGCATTTAGACCGGAACGCCGAGCCATACAAGACGGTGTTGACGTCCGTCAACCTCGGTCTTTTCATACCCGCATGGACGGGATGCAAGACGTATGCGGGGCATTGGGACCAGACGTTGCATCGCGAATTCAAGGAACGGGAGATTGCGGATTTCTTTTCCTCGGAGGCATCGGTCGAAAGCCGCTGGGAATTCTTAAAAACGCATGGGATCTCCTATCTCCTTCTGCCGCTGGCGCATCGGGGGGCGATGACCGGCCGGGGGGGAGAGGAAAAAATGTTTGAAAAAGAATTCGACAACGGATATTACCATGTCTACAAAGTCCGTTGACCGTCTCGCGTTGATCGGCATCCTGGCGGCGGGGACGGCCGCTCTGGGTCTCTTGAAATTTTTCCCCGACGGCTATTTCCATGACGATGCCATCTATTGGCTCCTCTCCGGTTCTTTGGCGAAAGGACATTACGTCCTGCCGAACGATCCGGCGGGCGGGGCGGTGGTGAACTATTTGCCGGGCTATCCGCTCGCGTTGCTCCTGGTGCGGTGGACGGGGCACTTCACGGCGGCGCGGCTGCTTTCTTGGGCATCGACGGTGTTGGCGGGTTTTTTGGCGTGGAGAATATTTCGGAGCGCGTTCGGTCCGAAAACCGGACTCTGGGCCCTGGCCTGGTTCGTGTTTCAGCCGATCTCCGTTCGCTATGCCGGGACCGTGCTCACCGAGCCGCTGTGGGATCTGTTGATGTTGGTTTGTTTTTGGATCCATTGGGAAGGACCGCGCGATTCCCGGTGGGCGGACGCGGCGTTGGCGCTGTCGGCGGGGTACGCCTGTCTGGTGCGGCCGACGGGGGCGCTCCTGGTGGCGGCCTTGATGCTCGACGCTTTTTCCCGCGGGTCGTTCCGCCGCGCCGCATATGGGGTGGCGGCGGTGGCGGTGTTTCAGGGGGGACTTTCCCTGTGGACCACGGTCCATGGACAGGGAGCGAGTTCTTTCCTCGGCCAATGGCGATTCGCGCTTCAGGGGGCGCCGATCTCGGCGTTCGTTTCGACCGTCGGCGAGAACCTGAAATATTATCGAGACATCGTTGTTTTCATGGGGGTGTTTCCTCTCGGGAAATGGTCGGCGGTCATGGAGGGGACATTCGTCAAATTACCGTTGACGGTGGCCGTTTGGGGAGCGGTCTTGTGGGGTGCCTGGCGTGTTTTTCAAAGTCGCCACCGCGCCCTGGCCGTCTTTTTCTTTTTGAACGCCCTGTTGATGGCGGCTTGGCTCCGGCCAGACCCGAGGTATCTGATGCCGGCGCTGTTCGGGATCGTGTTTTTCATGGTTGCCGCCGTGGCCCGTCGTCCGGCGTTGGGAGAACCGCCGGAATTGGATCGACGATGGAAGAGGGCGGTTTGTCTGGCGGGCATCGTTTTGGCGGTGCTGACGACCGGCCGCGGCGTCGTGTCCGCTTTTCGGGGGGCCGGACCGCGATTGCCGCAGGAAACATTGGCTTGGATAGAGGACCATTTACCGTCCGACGCTGGGCTGGCCGGTTCTTTCGCCAGCACGGTTTATCTGCACGTCGGCTGTCGCGGCACGGATTTCCCACGCACCTACGTCCCGGAAGATTTTCTATCGGTCCTGTTGGACCGTGGGATGACTCATTTGTTGGTGGACGAGGGGGGAACGACGTTGGCCGCGCTGCCCGACGTGAACGATTGGACGCCCGTGGCCCGGTGGATGGCGACGCATCCCGGCTGGTACAGGTCGCTGGCACGTATACCGGGCGACAAGAAAATCGTTTACGCCATCGCGGTGGACCGGGAAACCTATCGCAAAGCCTACGATCTCTACCAGGAAGGGCTTCGGGCCATGAAAGACAATCGGTTTGATCTTGCGGAAACGTATTTTCAAAAAACCGTGGAAACCCTGCCCGATATGCCCGGTGCCGCCGACCGGCTCGCTCAGCTTGCGTTCATGCGGGGGGACACGCGGGCGGCGGAAAAATTGCTCCTGGAAAGCCTGAAAACCTGGCCGGAAAATATTTTGGCGCGCCATCACCTCTTCCAACTGCGCGGCGGGAACGACCCCGCGGAGGAGGCCGAGTTGAGGAAGCTTTCCCGGCGCCATTCCTACTGGCCCCTGCTCCGGCCGTACTCAAAGAAATAATCCCGCTTTTTCCAAAAAAGCAAATAAACGAGTTGTTTTTAGGGGATTTGCTATAATAAATCCTTCGTATAGTTACTATTACTAATAGATAACAATGGAGGTTGCCGTGGCAGGGGAAACGTTTTTGTCGCGACAGGGGTATGAAAAATTACGCCAGGATTTGGCGGGCTTGAAGGAACGACGCCAGAATTTGGCCCGCGAGATCGGCGAGGCGGCGGAAAAGGGCGATCTGCGGGAAAACGCGGAGTATCACGCGGCCAAGGAGGAACAGCAGAAGGTGGTCCGCCGCATCGACGACCTGGAGGCCAAACTGCGCAACTCCCGCATCATCGAGGAAATGAACGTGCAGGCCGGCGAGGTTCGTATCGGCTGTTCGGTGCGCATCCGGGAGGCGAAGAGCGGGGAGGAATTCAAATATACCCTGGTGGATGCGACGGAGGCGGATTTTTCCAAGGGCCGCATC
>JAKLDV010000045.1 GCA_022703335.1 Elusimicrobiota bacterium | reverse complement strand
AAGAACAGCATGAGGTTGGTCATCATGTCACAGAGGACCACCAGCCAGAGCGGGTTTTCTTCCGTGGTGGCCGAGATGGAGGTGTGGCGGAGGAGGGAGCCGATCATGCCGCGCGGCGTGGCTTGGCGCCCGCCGCGGTCCGGGAATGCTGTTTGGTGCGGAGGCGGTAGGACAGGTACGCCTCCAGTTTCTTGGAGACCACCAGGGGGATGTCTCCCCGTTGCAGCGCCATGATCCCCTTGGCGATGAGTTCTTTCACCAGGAGTTCATTCTCGGAGTGGTAGTTGAGTTTTGAGGCGATGGGGAGGAACAGGAAATTGGCGGCAAAGATGCCGTAGAAGGAAGCCGTCATGGCGATGGCCATGGAGGCGCCCATGGAATGCGGGTCGGTGAGGTTCCGGAGGACCTGCACCACGCCGATGAGGGTGCCCAGGAGGCCGAAGATGGGGGCGAACGTCCCCGCCGAGCGGAAGATGCCGGTCACCTGCATGTGGCGTTGGCGGGTGAGGAGGATTTCGCGTTCCAGCCGCTCCTTCACGATCTCCGGTTCCAGCCCGTCCAGCAGCATCTGCACGCCGTCGCGCAGGAAGAAGTGTTTCCCGGCGGCGTCGGTCTGAAGGGAGTCGAGACCGTTGATCCGGGCCTTTTCCGCCATCTGGACGAAGGTGTAGATCAACTGGGCGAAGGTGATCTTGCGCGGCGGCACGAGCACCATGATCAGCGCGCGGGGGACCGTTTTCAACGCTTCCCACGGGTAGGAGATCAGCACCGAGCCCAGGGTGCCGCCGAAGATGAGGATGAAGGCTTCGAGGTTGACGATGAGGTGGAGCATGCCGCCGTGGTGCAGGACGTAGTAGATGGCCCCGGCGCCCGACAGCACGCCGAGGACGGTCATCAGGTCCATCAGGAAGCGGCTCCTTTGCGGAGTTGGATGACGCCCTCGTCGTTCAGGCGGCGGATGGCGTCCAAAATGCGTTTCTGTTCCTGCGCCAGGCGCTGCGGCGGCAGGGGTTTGGAGAGTTCAATCTCCTCCTTCAGCATGGCAGAGCTGCCGGCCGGCAGGGAGGAAAGGATCTTCGCCTGCAGTTCCTTGGGGAGTTCCCGAAGGACGCCGGCGAGCGCGCGGGTGTTGATGCGCCGCACGATCACCGCCAGCACGGGGCCCTCCAGTTTGGCCAAATCCTCCAGCGTGAAGAGGCGGTTCCTGAGCCGGGCGGACAGGGGGGCGTCTTTTTTGGCGATGGTGGCCAGAAGAGACTGTTGGGTCAGCGGGTCGGCGTTGTCCACGAAAGACTGGAGGCGGTCTTCCCCGCCGATGACGAAGGCGATCTTTTCCTTGATCTTGGATTCCACCGCTTTCACCAGGTCGGGGTCCAGCTCCTCCACCCGGGAAAGCTGGGCCATGACCTCGGCCTGTTGGGCCGCGTCCAGCGAGGCCAGCACGTCGTTGGCCAGGGAAGGAGGCAGATAGTTCACCACGATGGCGATTTGATCCGGATTTTCCTTTTTCAGGAGGATCTTCAGGTTGCGGAGGTGGGAACCGTTCAGGAAAGAGAAGGGGGCGGAATCTTTTCCGTTTTCCTCCGCCGGGGACAAGCCGTTCCCGTTGGCTTTCTGGGGGGAGGCGAGCAGCGGTTCCGGGACGGCGGCCTCTTCCAGTTCGGCGGCACGGCCTTTCAGTTCCTTTTCCCGGTCTTTCTGCATATGGATCATTTTGATCTGTTCTTCCATGGATTCCGCGTAGCTGCGTAGGGCCTTCACGAATTCACGGATGAAAACGCGGAAAGAGCCGAAGAAGAACGCCGTGATGAAGAGGATGAAAAAAGCCATGAGGGCAAGGCCCATGGTCCACCAAAGGTCGGGCGGGGTGATGAACCGGCGCCAATTGAAACCCTTTTCGCCGCGATGGAAGTCCATGCGTTGGATTTCGAGGGAATCGCCCCGGTCGGTTTTCAAGCCCAAAAGACCGGTGGTGACGTTCTTGATGACGTTTTCGTCGGTTTTGCTCACGCCCACGTCCAGAACCACGGTGGCGGCCAATTTTTTGATGAGGGTGCGGCTTTCCTTGATGGCCAAGGCGGAGATGTCGTCCCGTTCCCCGATCTTCTCTTTCAGGGGGACGCCGGGCAGGACGGAGGTCTCTTCCGGCGTGGTCTCCACTTTTTTCTTTTCCTCTTCCGTGAGCATTTCCGCCGTCACAATGACGATGACGTTGTCGTTGCCGAGGATCTGGGAGATGACGGATTTGAGGCGGCGTTCGAGACTTTCTTCCAGGGCGATCTTGGTTTCCACCCCGGATTGGGCCGCTCGGAGGGGGAACGCCAAAATGCAAATGCCAACGGAGGCGGTCAGCGCGAGGGCGACAAAAGAGTTTTTGATGCGGCCATAAGTTGAAATCATGGGACGGGGTAGATTTTACGAAATACACGCGGTTTGTCAATGCTTGGGGGTGGTTTGGGCCTTCGCTGAGTATACTGCTTTTGAAAAAACACGGAGAGATGTTCGTTTTTTAAAAGGAATCGTTGGATTCTGTGGGCTTTCGTGTGGTTGACAAATAGGGGGAGGGGGGGGTGGCGATGACGGGCAACGTCGGCTGAAATGTCGGCGATTTTTGAGGGGACTGATAATGTCGACGGAAGGCGAGCGAAAATATAAAATTTGCCTCAAAAATAGACAATTAAAATAGTCAAACGAGTAAATTTGTCAAACTCGTCATAAAAAATTCTGTGTGACTTTTGTCACACCCCCTTGACATGGAGACGTTTTTGGTGCAAAGTTGTGGTGAAATACAAAATTGTTAGTTTAAAATGCAAAAGCAATAAAAGCAGTATAACCATAAAACGGTTCAATTTTGAGAACAGGGGTCAACCGGTTGAAAAGTCAGCGAGCATTTCAAGGTGAAAGTCTAAATATGACAAAGACGACATTCCTTGCGTTCCGACAAAGCCCCTCGAATATTTTTTCGAAGGGCTTTTGTGCTGTCCAATCGAGGGTCACGTTTTTTTGAGATCCAAAAGAAGTCGAGGGCCTCTGAAGGACATGGGAAAAATGAAGAGGGCGGAAGAGGGCCGGAACAGAGATGCGGTTAAGAAGATGAAAGAAGGAGAAAATATGAAAACGACATGGAAGGCGGTTTGGGTTCTGGCGCTGTTTCTCTTGGCCTCTTCGGTCTGTCCCGTTTTTTCGTATGAGATCGACGCTGAACAAAACAAGCGGATCAAAGATTTGGAGGAGAAGGTCAGCGCGTTGAAGGGGGGAGGCGATCCGGAGTCGGCCAAAAAGGAACAGGAGATTCAGGCCCTCAAGAAGGAAGTGGCGGATATCCGTCAGGCGTTGGAGGCCTCCAAAAGCGCCCAGACCCAGGGGAAATTCCTCAACACGACTTATGGGACGCTGACGATGAAGGGGATCGTTCAGACCCAATTCGATCAGGGGCAGCACGGCACCCCGTCCGGCACGTTCCTCGTGAAAAGGGCCCGTCTTATTTTTTCAGGCTTGGCGCCCGTTCAAAAAGTCGGGTATTTCATCCAGACCGACGCCACCGGGGAGATTTTCCTGTTGGACGCCAAAGTGATGTTCAACCAAATTCCAAAAACCACCGTGAACGTGGGCCGGTTCGTCCCGGCCTTTACCTATTATATGCCGCGCACCGTGGCCGACCTGGACTTCATCAACTATCCCTTGCTGGTCACCAAATACGCCCCATGGCGCCAGGTGGGCGCGCAGATCGACACCAAATTCAAATACGCGAATTTCAACGCCGGCATCTTCAACGGGTACCCGGCCAACGGCTGGCAGGACAACAACCCCGCCAAGGACTATCTGGGACGGATGGAAATCACGCCGTTCAAGGATTTCGGGATATTCGGCTACCGTTGGGAAGGGCGCGAAAAACCGACCACGGGGCCGGACGCCGAAAAGAACAGAACCGGCGGCGGCCTCTCCCTCCGATACAAATTGGTCAACGTGGTGGGGGAATACGTCCGGGGGTATGACGAAAGTTCCACGAAAAAAGACAGCTCGGGCTACTACGTCAACGCGGGGGTGAAGGTCCTTCCGTTCTGGGAACTCCTGTGCCGGTACGACTGGTTCGATGTGGACTTGAACAAGCCGTTGGACGCCGAGGATTGGGTCACGCTGGGGACGAACTAGTTCCTGGACGGGAACAACCTGAAGTTCTCGGTGAACTACATCTTCAAGAGGGAAGAGGGAACGCCGATCGACAACGACGAGGTGTTGGCGCAGATGCAGGTGTTCTTCTAGGGCAGCGGGCCGGTCTCGATCGGCCGAGGTGGCGGGATAACGGACTACGGCAGGAAGATAGAAAAAGGAGGAAACTCATATGAGAAGTTTCAACGACATGAAGATGTTCACCAAGATATTCGTTCTTGTGGCGGTTGTGATCACGGTCATCGCGTTGCCGATTTTTACCCTGGTGATGCCTCGCGTGAAGGCGCAGATCCGGGAGGACAAAGAGGCCCAGCTTCGTTACTTGACGCAATCGGTCTATACGGCGATCGAGGGCCATTACAAGGCCTATCAGGCCGGACTGATGTCGGAAGAGGGAGCCAAAAAGGCCGTCGTCAACCTCATCAAGATGATTCGTTATGAGGGGGACAACTATTTCTGGATCAACGACAGTTTTCCGAGGATGATCGTTCACCCCATCAAACCGGAACTGGACGGGAAAGACCAGACGGACTACAAGGACCCCAACGGGAAACAGCTTTTCGTCGAGTTCGCGAAGGTCTGTAAACAATCCGGGGAGGGGTTCGTGGATTATGAGTGGCCCAAGCCGGGTTTCTCCAAACCCCAGCCCAAGATCTCCTACGTCAAGTTGTTCAAGGAATGGGACTGGATCGTGGGAACGGGCGTGTACGTGGACGACATGAAGGCCGTCATCGCCAAGCTGCAGTGGTACGTCGTCGGTATCGTCGTGGGCGGTTTGTTGATCGCCCTGCTCGTCTCCTACATCGTGGGGCGGAAAGTCGTTCAGCCGATCCTGAAGATGGTGGATATGATCAAGGATGTGGCCGAGGGCGAGGGGGACCTTTCCAAACGGCTGGAGTTGGACAGCAAGGACGAATTGGGGGAACTCGCCAAGTGGTTCAACGTGTTCATTGAAAAACTGCACGACATCATCGCCCAGATCGCCAACACCACGGTCCAGGCGGCGGCGGCCGGGGAACAGGCCTCCGCCTCCAGCGAGGAGCTGGCCAGCGGGGCGGAGGAACAACAGGCCCAGACCACGCAGGTGGCCACCTCGGTGGAGGAGATGTCCGCCACCATCCAGGAAGTGGCCAAGAACGCCAACGAGGCCGCCAACAGTTCCAAGAGTTCCGGCGAGGCCGCCAAAAAAGGCGGAGAGATCGTCCAGAAGACGGTGGAGGGGATCATGCGCATCTCGGATTCCTCCAAGGCCACGGCGGAGGCCATCAAGGTGCTGACCAAGAACTCCGAACAGATCGGCAGCATCATCGGGGTCATCGACGACGTGGCGGACCAGACGAACCTGCTGGCCTTGAACGCGGCCATCGAGGCGGCGCGGGCCGGGGAACAGGGCCGGGGCTTCGCCGTGGTGGCGGACGAGGTGCGAAAACTGGCGGAACGCACGTCTTCGTCCACCAAGGAGATCACCGGCATGGTGAAGACCATGCAGGAAGGGACGCAGATGGCGTCCCAGGCCATGGAACGGGGCATGAAGGACGTGGACGGCGGCGTGAAGCTGGCCGAGCAGGCCGGGAACACGTTGAAGGAGATCGTGGTGACGGCGCAGCACGTGGTGGACCTGGTGCAGCAGGTGGCCACGGCCGCGGAGGAACAGTCGGCGGCGGCGGAGGAGATCTCGTCCAACGTGGAGTCGGTGGCCTCGGTGGCCAAACAGACCGCGGTGGGCACCCAGCAGATCAGCGAGGCCTCCCAGGAGGTGGCCAAGCTGGCCGACGGGCTCCAGTCGCTGGTCAACAAGTTCAAACTGAAAGCCGGGAGCGTCAAACAGGCGGAGAGACGCGAACACGTGAAGCACGACTACAAGGTTTCCTCCAGCGCTCCCGCCCACGCGGTCCCCGCCCCGAAGAAGCCGGTGGTGGCGCACGAGAAGAAAGCCTGAAAAGCGGACGCATCTCCAACGGCGAAAGGGAGGAACGTATATGGACGCTACATTGACTGAAAAGAAAGAGGGCGGAAAGCTGCTGCAGCTCGTCAGCTTCAAGCTGGGGAAGGGGGAGTTCGGGATCGACATCCTCATGGTGCAGGAGATCAACCGGATGCTCGACATCACCCGCGTGCCCAAGTCCCCGGACTTCATCGACGGGGTCATCAACCTGCGGGGCCGGGTGATCCCGATCCTGAACCTGCGGAAGCGTTTCGGGCTGCCGGAGAAGGAACACGACAAATCCACCCGCATCGTGGTGGTGAACGTGAACAACAAGATCCTGGGGATGATCGTGGACGCGGTGAGCGAGGTGCTGCGGTTGCCGTCGAGCACGGTGGAGCCGCCTCCTCCCATGGTGTCGGGCATCGAGTCGGAATACATCAAGGGGGTGGGGAAGATCGACGAGAAGCTGTTGATCCTGCTGGACCTGAACAAGCTGTTGACCAGCAAGGAACAGCAGATGCTGGAGCACGTCGCGAAATAAGCGGCTTCGGGCGGCAGTCAAAAAAACGTTCCGGCGTGGGAGCGATCCCGCTCCCACGGCCGCCGGGCGTCGGAGGACACTATGGACGAAAAGCGGAAATTTAAGCGGGTCCCTGGGAAATTCGTCGTGCAATACAGCGAGTTGAGCTTGTCGGAGAAGGCCCGGGACGTGTTCCTGTCCCAGCTCGTCAACATCTCCGCCTCGGGACTTTTGTTCGAATCGGCCCAGGCCTTTGCCGTCGACACGGTGTTGAAGCTGGAGCTGAAGATGGACCGCTGGCAGAAGTTCAGCAGCGATTTCTATAAATACGATCAGACCTCCGTTTCGGAACCTTTCGTGGCGGTGGGCAAGGTCGTCCGCGTGGAGTCGATGGGGAAGGGGAAGTATCTCATCGGGGTGTTCCTGACCAGCGTTTACGAGTCGCATCGGGATGCCTTGAAGAAATACATCGAATCTCTGTCGGAAGCGAAATGAGCCCCCGTGGAACAGAAATGGGAAGTTTTTAATGACATCAAGGCCTACCTGAAGGGGAGGGGCCTTCACTGCGATTATTACAGGGACGCCTATCTCGAAAGACGGCTGGTGGTCCGTCTTAAGAAATGCGGGAAGACGTCCTTCGCCGACTACCTGTCCCACCTGCGGTCCGATCCCGCCGAATGCCAGAAGTTGACCGATTGCCTCTTGGTCAACGTCTCTTCCTTTTTCAGGGACGGAACCCCCTTCGAAAACCTTCAACGGAACATATTCCCGAGACTCTCCCGGCGGGCGGCCCAGGAGGGGCGGCGCGCCCTCCGGGTGTGGAGCGCGGCCTGCGCCACGGGGGAGGAGCCGTATTCTATCGCCATGTCGGCCCATGAGGCCATCCCGGATTTCTTTGCCCGCGGAGACAAGCTGAAGATCGTGGCGAGCGATATCGACGAGGAATCCCTGAAAAGCGCCCGGCGGGGGGAGTATCCGGCCAAGACCATGCAGGGGGTGGAGGATCGGCTCTTGCGGAAATATTTCTCACGGAAAGGGGCCTCCTACGCGGTGATGGATTTCATCCGGGAGAGCGTCCATTTCGTTAAAAACGATCTGATCGGAGACATGCCTCCGTGGCAGGGCCTGGACCTGATCCTGTGCCGCAACATGCTGATCTATATCCATCTGAGGATGCAGGAGCACATCCTCGGAAAGCTGTGGGGCGCGTTGGGGGCGGGAGGAGTCCTCATCCTGGGGAAGAGCGAGGTGCTGCCCGGCTCGCTCGCGGAGAAATTTGAAGAGGTCTCGCCGCAGGACGGAATTTATTTCAAACGTTGAGTGAGGAGGCGCTGTGCCATGGAACGAGCGGACGATGAAAACCGCGTATTGGTCGTTGACGATGATGCCCGGATCGGCCAGCTGATCGAGGACGTGTTGGGGCGCGACGGGTATCGGGTGGGGTGCGCCCGTTCCGGAGAGGAGGCCTTCCGCGCCTACCGGGAAAATCCGGACCAACTGGTGCTCCTGGACATGGTGTTGCCCGGCGAGAGCGGCCTGGAGATATTGAAAGGGCTTAAGAAAATAAATCCGGAGGCCCGGGTGGTCGTGATGACGGGGTATTCCGTCTTGGGGATGCTGGAAAACGCCTCCCATCTCGGCTGCCTGGCGGCGCTGATCAAGCCGTTTACGATAGACGACCTTCGTCAGACCGTTGTTTCAACGACGGGCAAGAAAGCCGTCGAAGAATCGGAGCACATCTACTCGGCGCTTGTCATCGACCACGAAGACCGTTATGCGCAATTGCTGGGGAAGGCCTGGAGGGACCTCGATTTCCTCGTCGTCAAATACCCGTCGATCGCCGAGGCCCGGAAGCATGACCGGGGCATGGATTTCGATCTGATCCTGGTGAACAAGGACACCGTTCAGCGCGCTTCGGAAGGGGAGAGGAAGTATTTGGACGAGAAGACCCCCACCGTCAAGCTCTTGCTCCGCTTGGACACCGGCGCGAGCGTGGAGAACATCGTCAAAAACATCGAGACCATATTCCCTAAAAAAACGGGAAGGAAGGCCAAAAATGCCGGACGTCCGGGCCGGGAACTACCTGGCCATCAGAAATAGCCTGGAAGAAAAAACGGGGATCCCGTTCACCTGTTACAACGAGGATTTCCTCCAGAGACATATCGCGGCGCGGCTGGAGTCTCTGGGCATGTCCGCGGAGAAATATCGTTCTTTCATCGACGAAAACGCGGAGGAGGCGGAACGGTTCAGCGAATGTCTGACCGTCAACTATACGGGTTTTTTCAGGGACGCGGGGAAGTATAAGGCGTTGAGGGAGAACGTCCTCGGGGAGATCGTCCGGAACAACATGCGACGAAAAACCCTGTCCCTGTGGAGCGCCGGCTGCGCCGCCGGGGAGGAGCCCTATTCCGTCGTTATGTCGTTGATGGAGGGGTTGGGCGTCGAACGCGCGGGCTGGCGGATGGACATGCTTGCGACGGATGTGAACGGGGCGCTCTTGGAACGGGCGCGTTCCGGCGTGTATCCCGCATCGCAGGTGTTGAAAAGCCGGCTGGCGAGCACGATCTTCCGCAAGTATTTTGAGTCGCTGGAACAGACTTCGGACGGCGCGGGGGTCCCTTCCTTTCGAGTGGCGGGGGAGGTGCGGGAACGGGTCCAGTTCCGGAGGCACAACCTCCTCCGGGACCCTTTCCCGACGGCCGTGGATTTGATCCTGTGCCGGAACGTGATGATCTACATGAAAGGCGAGCATGTGAACGTGTTGGTGGAGAAGTTCCACGAGGCGTTGAAAGACGGGGGCTATCTGGTCCTGGGGAATTACGAGGCGCTCGACCACACGTTCATCCCTCTTTTCGAGAGGCTGAAGGTGTCGGGAGAATATTTTTACAGGAAGATTCCGACCGGTTCGGTTTTGCAGAAGGCGATGTCCCAGCGGAAAACGCTGATCGTGGACAGTCTCAGCAGGGTGCAGTTGAAAGACCAATAGGCCCTTCGGGGCGGCGGGAGAAACGATGGAGACAGAGGAAAAGATAAGGGTTCTGGTGGTGGACGACTCCGCTTTCATGCGGAGCGCGATCAAGGGGATGTTGCAGATCGACCCGCAACTCCAGGTGATCGCGACGGCCCGGGACGGCGAAGAGGCCATCGAGAAGATCCGGCAGTATAAGCCGGACATCGTCACGATGGACATTGAAATGCCCCGGATGGACGGTCTCACGGCGACCCGGATCATCATGAAAGAAATGCCGGTCCCTATCCTGATCGTCAGCTCCCTCTCCGAGGAGGGCGCCCAGGTGACGTTCGACGCCCTGGAGGCGGGGGCGGTGGATTTCATCAGCAAGGACCTGGGCAATCGATCGTTGAACATCCTCAACATCGAACAGGACATCATCGCGAAGATCAAGACCATCTTCCACCGGAAGAAGGATTTCGGCCGGTTTATGGAGCGTTTCCGGCAGAGCCAGATCGTTCCGGTCGATACCAGGCTGGCGCCGTTGGGAGGAGGCAACGTGCTTCTGGTGGCCATCGGGGTGTCCACGGGCGGGCCGAAGGCCTTGCACGACGTGATCCCCTATCTCCCGAAAGGATTGTCGGCGGCGGTGGCGGTGGTGCAGCACATGCCGGCGGCGTTCACGAAAAGTTTCGCGGACCGGCTGAACGACATCAGCGCGTTGGAGGTCCAGGAGGCCCAGGACGGGCTCGTCGTTCGGCCGGGGATGGCGCTGGTGGCGCCGGGCGGGCGGCACATGAGGTTCCGCCGGCGCAATCTGGAGGTGACCGTGGAGATCAGCGACATCCCGCGGGACTCCCTTCACAAGCCGTCGGCCAACGAGATGATGCTTTCGGCCGTCAAGACGTACGGCGCGTCCCGGGTGTTGGGGGTCATCATGACCGGGATGGGGAACGACGGGCTCCTCGGGATGCGGGCCATCAAGAGCGGGGGCGGAAAAACGATCGCCCAGGACGAGGCCAGTTGCGTGGTCTACGGGATGCCCAAAGCCGTGGTGGACGAGGGGTTGGCGAACAAGGTCGTGCCGTTGGAGCAGTTGGCGAACGAAATCGTGAACATGGTGTAGCGGCGCTCGGCGCACGTCGGATAAACGGAGGGGGTTATGAGTCCTCAAAAGATCCTTTTGGTCGAGGATGACGATTATATCCTCGATTTCATCAACTTCGCGTTGCAGCGGACCGGCTATGAGATCACCACCGTCGGCGACGGCGCCGCCGCCATGGAGGCGGTGATGAAAGACCCTCCGGACCTCATCGTCATGGACTGCATACTGCCCAAAATGAGCGGTTTGCAGTTGTGCACCGAACTCAAGAGCAATTCCAAGAGCCAGTCGATCCCCATCATCCTCATGAGCGCCTCCCTCCGGATCAAACCCGAAGAGATCGTCGAAACCTACGGGGTGGAATGCTTTTTGAGGAAGCCGTTTCATTCGGTCGAATTGTTGTCGGCCATCGATTCGGTTCTGAAGAAGGGGTAGGGGCCATGTCCACTTCGTCGTTGGCGGAACGCCTGAAGAGCCCGGACAAGACGGCGCGCCGTCTTGCCTGCGAGGAACTCGACGCCCGCGAAGGCCTGGCGCATGTGGGGGCGTTGATACACCTGCTGGAGGATTCCGACGCGGCGGTGCATGAGGCCGCCTCGCAGGCCCTGAAAAGGATCGGTGGCGAACGGGTGGTCCGGGCCCTGTTGCCGGTGCTCTCGAGCGACAACGAGTCGGCGCGGAACACGGCTTGTGAGATACTGGAGACGGTCGGGAGCCAGGCGCTGGACCCCATCGTTGAGACCCTGCGGCATGAGGACGCGGATGTGCGGAAGTTCGTCGCCGACGTCCTCGGGAACCTGGGGGACGCGCGGGCCGTTCCGGCGCTGATGATCAGTCTGGGGGACAAGCACCCCAACGTCGTCACCTCCGTCATAGAAAGTCTGGGAAAACTCAAGGACGTTCGGGCGGTGGATCCTCTTTCGAAACAGCTGCGCGGCGAGTTCGTCTTTGAGAGCGCCTTCGCGCTGGGGAGCATCGGGGACGCCCGGGCGCTGGCCCCGTTGTTGGAGATCGCCGGCAGCCGGTCGTCGGTGGCGCGCTACGCCGCCATTGAGGCCATCGGGTTGCTCGGAAAGAAAGAGGCGATCCCCGCGCTGTTGGAATATCTGCGGGAGGGGAACCCGATCGTTCAACAGGCCGTGCTGAAGGCCGTGGGGGAGATTTCTCCGCACTATCTCGAGGAGGAGATCCAGGGCCACCGGGAACTGTGGAAGGTGGACGGTCTTTGTCGGTCGCTGGACAGTGAGGACCTGGTGTTGCGGCGGTATGCCCTCATCGCGTTGGGGACTTTGAACGACGGCAAGGGCAACAGAAAGTTGGTGGAGTTCCTGCATTCGGCGGACGAGGAGGACGTGTCGTTCGCCGTGAACAGTTTGATCCGGATCGGCCAAAAGGACATCGCCCCGCTGTTGCCGGCGTTGTCGTCGTCCAACGCCAACGTGCGCCGATATGTCGCTCTGGCGCTCGGGGACGTGCAGAATGGGTCGGCGTCCCCGGCCCTGTCGGCTGCCGCCAAAGACGCGGATCCGCTCGTCCGGGCGGCGGCCGTGCGCTCCCTGGGCAAAATCGCGGATTCCGCCATGGCGGAGACGATCGTTCAATCGCTCGACGATGAGGAGGAGTTGGTACGGAAGGCGGCCTGTGACGCCTTGGGGTGGTTGGGTGAGGAATCGGTCCTTGAGCCGTTGTGGCGGTCCCTGAAGGACGAGTCCGTCGAGGTGGCGGAATCGGCTCTCGGCGCCCTGGTGATGCTGGATGGGGAGTCCGTCCGGAAGCGGATGCTCGACGCCGTGCGGTCCGGGGACCCGCGCCTTCGCGGCTACGCCTGCACGGCGTTGGGTATTTTAAGGGGCCCGGACGCCATGGAGGCGCTTAAGATCGCCCTCGACGACGAGGACCTGGCGGTGCGGAAATCGGCGGTGGAGGGGCTGGCCCGCTCGGCCGACCGGGCAGACGTGTTGGACGCGTTGAAGCTGTTGTTGGGGGAGAGGGATCCTCAATTGCGGTTGGCGGTGTTGGCGGCCCTGTTGAGGATCAACGCGGAGGAGGCTCTTCCTTCCCTGGAACTCTCCTTGGCCGATCCGGACCCCTGGGTGCGTTTCAAAACCATCAAGCTGACGGCCCAGGTGCGCAACGGAAAGACCCTCGATGTGCTGATGAGGAATTATTCGAACCAGGACGACGCCGGCCGCCGCGCCATTTGTGATGCGTTGGCGGATTTCCCGGGGAAAGACAAGGTCGTTGTCCCGTTCCTTGAGGAGAAAAAAGGGCAGGCCGGGGGGGACGAGAGGTTGACGCAGAGCATTTCGAAGGCCCTGCAAAAGATCCGGGATCGGAAAAGCGGCGGCCGTGGGGGAAAGAAAGCGTCTTGAGGGGGGAAGGGTCCCTGGGCGGCTTCCCCTTCGCTGCCGACGGTTTTGAAGGGACGTGGTCCCTTCGGCGGGACATTTCGTTTTGGGTTCGATGACATGAAAAAATGCTTGATCGGCGCCATTCCGGAAGTGCTGGCCGGTGTTGGTCGTGCCGGCGTCGTGGGGGCCGTTGCTCCACGGCGCGGGGATTCTTCTGCGCGCGGCGTGGTCTTTGAGAGGGCCTCGGCGGGGACGGGGCGACGATGCTCCTGACGACCGAAGAATTCACCGAGCTGCGGGACATGATCTATGCCGAGTCGGGCATCTATTTCAAGGAGGAGAAGACCTATTTCATCGTGACCCGGTTGACGGCCCGGATGGGGGCGCTGAATTGCGCGGATGTGAGCGAATACATCCAGTACTTGAAATTCGACAAGTCCAAGGCGGAGCTCTATCGGCTGATCGACGCCTTGACCACGAACGAGACGTTCTTCTATCGGGATTTGAACCAGATCGAAGGTTTTGCGACGGAGGTCCTGCCGCAGATCGTGAAACGGAAGAGGGAGATGGGGCAGCGGACGATCCGCCTGTGGAGCGCGGGCTGTTCGACCGGAGAGGAACCGTACACTCTCGCCATTATCCTCCATGAATATCTCAAGGACCTGATCTGCTGGAACATCCAGCTGTTCGCCACCGACATCAGCCAGCGGGTGCTGAACGCCTGCCGGATCGGCACCTACCCGCCGCGTTCCATGAAGGACGTGCCGGAGGACATCCGGGAGAGATATTTCGAGAAGGTGGACCACACCTACAAGATCAATTTCGACATCCGGAAAATGGTCCAGTTCAGCATGTTGAACCTCTCCAGCCGGGGCCTGGTGCGGACGATGAGCAACATGGACTGCATTTTCTGCCGGAACGTGCTGATCTATTTCAACGACGAATCCGCCAACCAGGTCGTCAACAGTTTTTACGACAACCTGACTCCCGGCGGGTTTCTGTTCCTGGGGCATGCGGAATCGATCCATCGCTACAGCGCCGCGTTCAGGATGGTCAAGTTGAGGTCGTCGTTCGTTTATAAAAAAGAATGAGGGGATGAAATATGACGGCTAAAAAAATCCTGGTGATCGATGATTCGCCGACGATGCGTTCTCTGCACAGCTACATCCTCAAGTCCGGAGGGTTCGATGTGGAGACGGCGGAGAACGGCGTGATGGGGATCGAAAAGCTCTATTCCGACCCCGCCATCGTCCTTTGCGTGGTGGACATCAACATGCCGAAAATGGACGGCATCCAGTTCATCCGCACGATCCGCGGGGAGGAGCAATACCGGGACCTTCCCGTGATCGTGGTGACCAGCGAAGAGGAGGAAAAGGACCGGCGGCGGGGCTTGGAGGCGGGAGCCAACATCTACATGGTCAAGCCCACCCAGCCGGAGAAGCTGGTGATGCACGTCAAAATGCTTCTGGGCGTCTGACGCCCGTCCCTGGGAGGTGTGCCATTAGCAACGAAATCGGCAATGATCCGGAGCTGGTCAAGGAGTTCGTCAACGAATTCCGGGAACATCTCGAGAACGTCGACCGAAGCTTGTTGTCCCTTGAAAAGGACCCCGGGAACCAGAGCCTCGTCAACGAGATCTTCCGGGCCGCCCACAGCATCAAGGGGGGGGCTTCGTATCTCAACCTGGCCCGGGTCATCGAGTTCACGCATAAGCTGGAAAACATCCTGGACAACCTCCGCAAGGGGATGCTCCTCGTGACCCCCGCGGTGGTGGACGTCCTTTTCCATGCGACCGACGTCCTGAAACAGCTGATCAATTGTTTCGTCCAGAACGGTAACGACGAGGGCGTCGACATCCAAAAGATCATGGGCGAGCTGGCCACCATCGAGGGACCGGGCGGCGTCGATACGAAGAAGAAAAAAGAGAAGCCGGCGCCGGAGGCGTCCTCCGGGGGGGGCTCGGAAGAATCGACGGTGCTGGATGTGTTTTATTCGACGGGCATGCAGCATTTGGACGTGCTGGAGGCGGTCCTGCGGGAGGCGGCCGCCGGAAAGAGCGGCCGCGAACAGTACGACAGGCTGTTCCGCGCTTTTTGCGGAATAAAAACGGCGTCCGTGGTGATGCAGGAGCAGGGGCTGAAGGACCTGGCCGACCGGGCGGCGCAGGCCGCCGATCAACTCCGGCAGGGCCTGCTGAAGGAGAGCCCGGCGGTTCTGGAATTTTTCCAAAAGATACTGGAGGTGGTCCATCGGCATCTGGAGCGGAAGAGGAAGGACCCGTCGATCCGGTTCGACGCCGCTTCGCTGTTGAGCGAGGCTCAATATTTCGCGCCCGCGTCCGGGACCGTTGCGGGGAGGACGGAGGGGGGGGCGGAGGGGGCCGTCCGCGTCCAGGGCGAGCAGACCATCCGCGTCGGCGAAGGGAAACTGGACCACATGATGAATTTGATCGCCGAATTGATCATCGTGCGGAACCGGTTCAACATCCTGAGCAAGTCCGACGGCGGCCGGCGGGACGTTTCCCTGGAAGACCTCGGCGACGCGACCGCGACCTTCTCCCGTATTTCCAACGAACTCCAGCTGTTGATCATGGATATCCGGATGATCCCGATCTCCACCGTTTTCAACAAGTTTCCGAGGATGGTGCGGGATTTTGCCAAGGCGGCCAGCAAAAAGATCGAGTTGGTGATCGAGGGGGAACAGACCGCGCTGGACAAGAGCGTCATCGAGAAGATCGGGGACCCGCTCGTGCACCTGGTCCGGAACGCCATCGACCATGGAATCGAGCCGCCGGGACCGCGCGCGAAGTCGGGGAAAAGCGAGACCGGGAAGGTGCGGCTCGCGGCGCGGAACGAAGGGGAAAACGTCGTCGTGGAGGTGGAGGACGACGGCCGCGGCATGGATCCCGAGGCCCTCAAACGGAGCGCGATCGCCAAGGGGCTGATTTCGGAGGAAAAAGCGCGGTCCATGAGCCCGGAAGAGGCCATCGATTTGATCTTCGAGCCGGGGTTCAGCACGGCGGAGACCGTGACCGATATCTCGGGGCGGGGCGTCGGCATGGACGTGGTCAAAAGCAACATCAAACGCCTGAACGGGGAGATCACGATCAAAACGGAGGTCAAAAAGGGGAGCCTCATCTCGATCCGGCTGCCCATGTCGCTGGCGATCGTGAAGGTGCTGATGACGGGCGTGGGGAACGCGCTGTATTCCTTTCCCCTCTCCTCCGTCGGAATGACCGTCCGCGTTTCGGCGCAGGACGTGTTCAGCCTGGGGGCGAAGGGGAAGGCCATCCATCTGCACGGGAAAACGGTCATGGTGGAACCGTTGAGCGATCTGCTGGGGTTGCCGGCGGGGCCGTCCGTGAACGGAAAGATATCCATCGTCCTCTTGGCCGTGGCCGACAAGCAGTTCGGCGTGCTGGTGGACCGGTTTTATGAGCAGCAAGAGATCGTCGTGAAACCGCTGGAGGGGCTGTTGAACACTCCCTGCATCAGCGGTTCGGCGGTGTTGGGGAACGGGCGGATTTGTCTTGTGGTGGACGTGGTGGAGCTGATGAAATTGGCTCTGTTGCGGCACGAGCATTTTTCGAAAGAAAGAGGTGATCCTCATGTCTAAGCGTGTTCTGATCGCGGACGATTCCGGCGCCATGCTGAAGATCGGCGCGATGGTGCTGGGCAAGCTGGGATTGACGGTGCTGACGGCGACGGACGGCAACGAGGCGGTTCAGAAAGCCGTCGCGGAAAAACCGGACATCATCCTGCTGGATGCCGAGATGCCCGAGCTTGACGGCTGGGGCGCCTGCATGGAGATACGGAAAACCATGCCGACGGTGCCGATCCTCATGTGTACCGGACATGACTTGACCGGGGAGGAGGGGCAGCTGAAGGAAGCCGGGGCCAACGGGTTCATTTCGAAACCCTACAACCCGGCCAGCATGGAGGAAAAACTTAAACCGTATCTCTGACCGGAGGCGCGAGGAAGAAGCGTCGAGAGAATCCAGGGCCGTCCGGATTTTTAAAGTAAATTGATTTCCAGCGGATTGACGCGGAGACGGCCTGGCCGGTTCGAGGGGGGAACGCATTCCGTCTGTTTTTTCAATCGGCCGCTCCGGGCCATCGGTTTTTCGGGGTAAAAGACTAAAAAACGAATAATCCGAACAATTTTCCGAAGGGGCGTTCAAATGAAAAATCATCCCATCGGGTTCCTGCCATCCCCCAAAAATCATAAGAAATCCCTTGAAATAAATCAGTTCAGCTTTATACTTAATAGTAGCAAAACCACAATTATCAACAAAAACGATTAATTGACATCTGTCTTGATATTTATAGTTTCTAGGAGGGGAAAATGGAAAAAAAGGAAACGTTTACGACCTATGAAATCAGTCAATTTTGTAACGTTTTTGTTACAACCGTTGCCAATTGGATCGATGAGGGGAAACTTTCCGCCTATCGCACTCCCGGGGGACATCGCCGGGTGTTGAGGCAGGATCTTCTGGCGTTTTTGGAGAAATACAAGATGCCGATCCCGGAGATTCTGTTGGAGGTCCGGGAAAAGAAACTCCTCATCGTGGACGACAACCCTCAGACCCTGGATATGCTCCAACAGGCGCTGCTCAAGCAGAACCCGGGCTATCTCATCCGAATGGTGGGAAATGGGTTTGACGCGGGCAAAGAGGTGGCCGTTTTTCGGCCGCATCTGATCATCCTGGACATCGTTCTTCCGGGTCTGGACGGCCTTCAGGTCTTTCAGAACCTGAAGAAAGACCCGCTCACGCGGAACATCCACGTCATCGCCATCACCGGACACGACGAACCTTCCATTCGGGAGGAGTTCGTCAAGTTGGGGGTGGACGACTATATGGAGAAGCCGCTGAACCTGGAACGTTTGACGCAGCGGGTGAAAGAGATTCTGGAGAAGGCCGCGCCGCTGGGGCCGGGGAATGTCGCGAAGCCGTCGCCTTCCTCGAATGAGGCGGTGTAGCTGATTTTTGGCGAGGTCGGAGCACGCCGGAGGGGAAGAGCCGCCTAACGCATTTCCGATGAACGCGAGGCAAAAAATCACCACATCTCTGTTGACGCATCGCCGGAAAAGGGTCGTTGCCTGGGCCCTTTTCGCGGCGGCGTTTTTGGCCGTGGGGCTCCGGGCCGAAACCGTTCCGCCCGAGGCG